>NZ_SMMB01001286.1 GCF_009711365.1 Xanthovirga aplysinae
AAAAGGGTATTGAGGAATTTAGTTAATTCTTTTCAAAAATTAGGAAATCCCGATAAAGTCAATGAGCTTCAGGAAATGTTGGATTTGCTTTCTTAAAAAGAACTCTCAAGTCTAATTTGAATTAAATGATGAGGGCAATTACCTAATCATACATCCTGTTGCTTTTTGGTTTTTATAAGAAAGTTTATTCCCTGCAACTACCTGATCGAGCGCATCTTTTAGATAATAAGTTTTGACATCGTTTTCTACTTGTGGGTTGTCGTCAATTGCTCCCTGGTAAGAAATTACAAAACCCTTTTGATTTTTGGTCAGTAAGAAAACTTCTGGGGTTTTTGTTGCTCCCATTAAGGAGGCCACTTTATGATTTTGATCTTTGAGGTAAGGAAAATTGTACCCTTCTTTCCTAGCTTTTTGAGCCATTGCCTCTACCGATTCTTGTTGGTTGCTTTTTGGATTGTTAGGGTTGATGAGTAGGAATTCAATATTTTTTCTTGAATAATTCGCAGCTAAATTTTGAATTCTCTTTTCGTATAATTTAGCGTAAGGGCAATAATTACTAGTAAAAATGACAACTACTCCCTTGCTCCCCTTAAAATCAGAAAGAGAAATTTCTTTATTGTCAATTACATTTTTGAGGGTAAAATCATTAATGCTATGATTTTGGGCATAGGTGGCTTTAATGGAAAAAAATAAAATGAAGCCAATCAAAAATATCCTTAATCTCATATCTACACACGTTGAGTTTTAAAAAATTTAATTAAGGTGTACATCATTAAAGAGAATCTTCATGTTTTGGGAGATTCAACCATTTTATTGGTCCAGTAAAAATGTTGTTTTCTTACTTTTTCCAAATCCTACAGCTTAAACATAAAAAACCTCTTTTATAATTATTTAAACACCTTGTTATTATTTTTGAGTATTTAAAAAAACAAGTTTTATTAAAACCCTGCTGGTATAAATATGAATAAATTAGTGTTATTCACTAAACTAAATGGTCTAATAAAAATTTCTTAAGGCTTATATTTCGCCTTTTGTTAATTAGAATTTGGTAATTTCTAATTGTAATTTTTAATTAATATTACCTTAGTCATAAATACCTGCGGGAACGTAAATCTAAAACGTTGATTTTTTAAAAAATTGCTATTTCTTCCCAATTAACGATTCCCGGTATAAAAATATTTTTTGGGTAAAAAGTATCCTTTTATTTAAATAAAACTGACTTTAGTACGAGAATTACTTATCCATTAATGCTGGTTATTAGTTTGACCAATTATTTGAAAAATTATATAAACTAATTATGTCAATTGGCTAACTTCCGATGCTAATATAAAAATTATTGAATTTTATATACAAAATTTGGTGGTGATTTTTATTTTCATTTTGCTCGATAATTCCTTTTAAGGTTCCTTTTTTAGCTAAATGAAATGGCTCAATGTGTAGGTTTTCTTTAAAAGCCAATCTCTTTTTTCCATGAATTTTATATAAAGTTTCTTTTGCTGTCCAATATACACATAACTTTTCCAAGATAAAGTCTGCGTCTTGTAGTTCGCTATCCTTTAGAAACCTTGAACCTAATCTCAATAATTTTTCCTGGACTTTTTCAATATCAATCCCCACCGCTTTTGTTCTGTGGATAACTCCTGCCGCAAAAGGGAAGGAATGTGTAATGCCAACGTGTAATGATTGGTCTTTTAATAAGGGCTTTCCATGTTCATCTTTTATGACTCCCTTATATGCAATTCCAAGGCTTTCGGCTAATTGTTTAATTGAATTTCGGGCAGCGAGCCATTCCAGCCTCCTTCCTGAATGACTAATGTTTAGCTTTTGGAAAACTTTTTGATCATAAGCAGGTAGAGCATTGAATAAGTCGGTTTCACTTTCATTGATTTCCCAAAGACACCAAGATGAATTGCCGTTGAGTTTTTCTAATTTTGCAACAGTCATAGAATTAATTAGGAATTGAGAATTTGGGATTACTAATTTGCTTCAATTATGAAAGAAAATTCAAGTTTCACTGGATTAAATCCATTTTATCAAGCATAAAAGCTATCGAAACTCATCTGTTATTGAGTTTCGTATTTTATTTAATTATTGACAAAGATAACTTTGCTTTTCTGATTGAAAACAAAGAGAAAAAATAAAGTAAGTTTCCGCTATTCTTTTCTAAAGTTTGTATTTTTATTCATTTAATTGGTTTATTCGAAGATGAGCAAAGTTAATGTCACCAAATTGCATACTCTTACAGGACATAAAGATTGTATTTATAGCTTGGAAAGAGGAAAAAATAAGTCCGAATTTTTTTCTGCTGGAGGAGATGGAATGGTGGTCTTGTGGGATTTGAATGAGCCTGAAAATGGACGATTGATAGCTCGATTGCCCAATTCCATTTACGCTATGAGTTATTTTGAAAAAGCAAATTTCCTAATTGTGGGGCAAAATTTTGAGGGAATTCACTTGATAGGCCTTGAAAGTAGAAAAGAGGTGGGTTCCCTGAAAATAAGTAAATCTGCGATTTTTGATATTCAGCTTTTAGGGGATTATGCATATTTGGTAACTGGGGATGGGGGGCTTTTCTCTGTTGACTTGAATAATCTTTCAATAGTAAAAAAGGCTTTTGCTTCTGAGAAAAGTGCCAGATCGATCGCTATTAACCCTTTAAATAATGACTTGGCTGTAGGTTACAGTGATCATTCGGTTAGAATATTTAAGGCGGATACCTTAGAGTTGGTAAAAGAAATTCGGTCTCATAAGAATTCGGTTTTTACCTTAACTTATTCGCCGGATTACAGATTTTTATTAAGTGGTAGCAGGGATGCCCACATTAAGGTTTGGGACGTAGAGCAGGATTATGAGCCTTCTCAATCTATAGTCGCTCATATGTATGCCATCAACAACCTGGTTTATAGTCCTAATGGAAAATATTTTGCATCTTGCAGTATGGATAAATCGGTGAAGGTTTGGGATGCGGAGCAGTTTAAATTGCTTAAAGTTATTGATAGGGCACGTCATGCTGGACATGGTACCTCAGTTAATAAATTGCTTTGGACCTCATATGAAAATCAATTGATTTCGGCCAGTGATGATCGCTCCATATCAATTTGGGATATAGACTTTAAGCCTAATTAGTAAAGGCTTAAATTTGTTTGTTTTTAGGCGAATATGATCATTATTAAGTATGAAAAAAGCCTTTTTTAGTTCGTTAAGAAAAGACATAGATTTTTAATAGAACAAGACGGACAAAAAAAGAAAGATGTGCAAGTTTTCAAGGGGCAATTACTGCAATATGAGAATTTTGGGGCATGGTTGAGTTTTTTGAATATCATCTGAGGTAATTGAGAGTTTAATTTTTTGAAAATCTTATGAAAATAACACCTTTAGAAATTAGGCAAAAAAGTTTTGAGAAGGTATTTAGGGGGTATGATAAAGATGAGGTAGAAGCATTTTTATTGTCCCTATCCCATGAATGGGAACGCCATACTGAGACTCAAAATGAACTAAAAAGGCAGTTGGAAACCGCTGAGAAGGAATTGGAAAAAATGCGGGAAGTAGAAAGGTCTTTGTTCAAAACCCTGAAAACGGCTGAGGATACCGGGGCCAACTTAATTGAACAAGCTAATAAGTCCGCAGATTTACATTTGAGGGAAGCTCACTTGAAAGCGGAAGCCTTAATGCATGAGGCGAAAAATAAGGCAAAGTCCATAATTGAGGAAGCTCAACATCAAGCTAATCGTATTGTGGATGAACTGGATGAAGAAGTAAGGAATTTGGAACAAAAATACCGGCAGTTGGAAAATGCTCGAGCAACCATGCTCACTGATTTGAAATCTATGTCAAATGGGTTGTTGGAGAGAGTAAATAAAATGGAAAATGATCCCAAGAGGTTTGTAGCGGAAGATCTGGTGCAGATTTCAAAGCAGAAGGCCCATAATATGAAAGCCGTGGTACCTGATACTTTAACCTCTTTGGGTTTATCAGAAAAGTTAGAAAAACCGCAAAATGTCTTGGAGGAGGAGTTTTCAGAAAAAAGAGCAATAAGCGAAGAAGACCGGCAGAATGAAGGCCTCAATCTGAAGGAGGAAAAACCTAATAGCGTAGATTTTCAGCCTTTGAAGAGTCAAATATCCTCCAAAGAAAAGGGGACGGGTTCATTTTTTGATGAAATTGAATAAAAGAAAATGGGGAAAGTTGCATTGGAGGGAATGGAGTTCTTTGCCTATCATGGTTATTATGAAGAAGAACGTAAAATTGGTAATAAGTACGGAGTGGATATCAGTATCATGACCAATTTGGAGCAGGCAGCCGAAAATGATGATTTAGGTGGGACGATCAATTATGAAGAACTATATGCCTTGATTAAGGAGGAAATGGCTATACCTTCTCGTCTTCTAGAGCATTTGGCACATCGAATCTTGACGAAGGCCATGAAAAGATTTGAAGCAATTGAGAAAATAGAAATAAATATTTCAAAGTTCAATCCTCCCATTGGGGGTGTTTGTAATAGAGCAAGAATTACCCTCCAAAAAAGTAGAAATGTTGAAAAGGTTTGATTAAGTTGAAAAAGGAGGTCTTTCAGGTTTCCTTTTCCTTTTTATTTCCCTCCATCTTGTCTATAAACATAAACCCCCTGGTGTCGGCACCTTCGTAAAAATCTACTTCCTTTCCAATTAAAAACATGGTGTGCTTTTTCTCGACCAATACCTGAATATTTTCAATAGTAAATTCCAAGTCGTTTTCTTTTTTCTGATCAAATCCTAGCGCAAGGGAAACGCCCCCACATCCGCCGCCTTTGATACCTACCCTTAAGGAATAGTTTTCGGGGATGTTTTTATGGGTCATAATTTGCTGGATTTCTTTTACTGCCTTTTCGCTTATACTGATGGGTATTAAATTCTCAAACATTTATTATAAACCTTTACAATGCTAGTAATTGGATATTTTCCTCCATAATAAAGGAGAAACTTTAAATACTTTCTGTTATCTAAATCTTAACGGGATAATTCATAATCTTTCTAATTGTTGATTCTTAATTTCCCATTACCTTCTTTGGTGGCCAAAATTAGTTAAATTTGAGTGATTATTTTATATAGGTCTTCGTAATCTAAACTGATGAGGCCTCTGTTTATTTTTTATCCCAATTGGGTTAAGGTTTATTTTTAGATATTGTTCTATTGATTTGGTAAGGTTCGGCTATTTTTAATTTTAATAGCGTTCTAAAGACTTTATTTTACTGTTTTCCTTTTACCAAATTAAAATTCGTAATTCCTAAATATTTATTCGTTGTAAATTTAATTGATCATCTATGGAGGTTGGAGTAGAGTTATTAAAGCTGATTTTGCCGGCAGGACTTGTATTGTATGCAATGTACCTAACAGTTAAATCTTTCCTAAATAAAGAAATTGAAGACAGAAAAGAAGAGCGAAAAAAAATAAATACCCAAGTGGTAATGCCTATTCGCTTACAGGCATATGAGCGAATAAGTCTTTTGTTAGAGCGAATTTCGCCAGACCAGATGCTTACCCGTTTGAACGATAAAGCTCTTTCGGCTATTCAATTTCGTCATGTTCTTATATCGGAAATAAGACAGGAGTTCAACCATAATCTTTCGCAACAAATCTATATGTCAGATTCAGCTTGGAACTTAGTTAAGAGTGCAGTGGAGGAATTAATAATTAAGATCAACCAGTTGGGAGAAGAAATGCCTGCCGAAGCCGGTAGTACTGAGTTTTCCCGAAAGCTTATTGAAGAATGGATGCAAGTGCCAGATAATGCCATAAATAGTGCTTTAATCTTTTTGAAAGATGAAATAAGGAGAGACTTTTAAGGATGTTAATTTGAATTTAAGGCCTCATTTTACTACTTTAAATGGTATTTATTCGGGATTAATTTAAAAAATTTAAATATGGGAATAAAGTATAATGAAAGTATTAACCTTCACTATCTGCAGTCTTACCAGAGTTTGGCTAATAAAAAGGCGGAAAAAATGGTAAAAGACCCGGATCGTCTTAAAAAGTTTACAGAAAGGGTTTTAAGTAAATTGGGTAAACTAACGGGACAGTCCGAGAACATTCAACAGGTGCAGGGGGTAATCCGAAGTATGGTTAAAATGTTAAAGGCTTATGCTTCAGGGGAATACCGGGTAGTGCCCTTGAGGTCTATTATTGCCATAAGTGGATCCTTAATATATTTCGTAACACCTGTTGATCTTATTCCCGATTTTATTCCTATTTCTGGGTTATTTGATGATTTGACGCTTTTATTAATGGTGTATAAAAACATAAGAAATGATATTCAGGCTTTTGAACTGTGGAGCTTATCTCAATAAATATCAGTTTTTATTTCTTAAAAGACTATAATCCATTTATTAAGGAGAATATTGTAACTATTTAGATTTTAGGATGAAAAATCATTGAAAAGCCTTTCGATTTTTAGTTTTATTAATGTTTTTTTTAATTCTAAAGGCCAGTCTCAATTATCTGTTTTTTTAATCCTTGAATTTTACCCCTTCGTGTTACATTTCCATATTTGAATCCCCCATCCGGAAAAGCTAAAACCATTCTTCTTCATTTGTCACTCTTCACTTAATTAAACCTCACCTTAATTTTGACCGTTTACCCCATTGATCGGAATGGAGTCTCATTGATGTGCTATATAAATTATTTTTAAGATGGGAAAAGGAATTATTCAAAAAGAACATTTAAACTCTGCTATCAGTTATCAGGAATTTCGGGAGCTAACGGATAATTTATTGGCTGAAAATAAAACCACAGGGGAGAATCACTCTGAAGCCATGCTTGAATATACCCGGATGAATGTTCAACGAATGAAAAGGGGTGATAAAACCGTAATTCTAAAAGAGGGCTTAGTTAAAAAGTTGAATAATGTACCTGAAAAATTGTATTGGGTTGTTTTGGTGGAGGCCTGGTGCGGTGATGTTGCCCAAAATTTACCTGCAATAGCTAAAATGGTGCAAGCCTCTGATAATATCGATTTAAAGATTTTATTAAGGGATGAAAACCTTGATGTGATGGATCAATATTTGACCAATGGTGGTAGGTCGATTCCTAAATTGATCTGTCTCCGAGCATCAGACTTTCAGGAGTTGGGTTTTTGGGGGCCAAGACCGATGGAAGCTCAACAGCTTATGTTGGATTTGAAAGCCCAAAATATGGCATATCCGGAAGTTTCTAAACAAATACATACTTGGTATGCTAAGAATAAAAATCAAATGATTCAGGATGAGTTTTATTCCCTATTGGATGATTGGGTGCTTTAAGAATTGAAAAGCAATATAGGAGGTTTATTAATTTGAAAATATGAAAGGTGGCAATTGAACCTTTCTAGAAATACAAATTTAGGTGAAATTATACCTTTTGAATATTTTTCAATAGTTATTTGGAAGGTTTAAGGTGAGGGAGTGTATCTTTAATCTTGGCAGGTATTTGTTTATATTTAGAGGGGTTTCTATTAGAAAACCTTTAGAGGTGCCATGTAAACTTGTTCAAAATAATAGGAAAAGGTTTTTATTAGCGAAAGGAATAATTCCTTTTTTTTCTGGTATAAAATAAAACTCATGAGAATAGCTGTAATTGCGGGAGCTAGTGGATTGATAGGAGAAAGCCTATTGTCCTATCTTTTGGCTGATGAATATTATCAAAAAATAATTGTTTTGGGTCGAAGGTCTCTTGGTATAAAGAGAGAAAAATTAGAAGAAAGGATTATTAATTTTGATCAATTAGTTGATGTAAGTCCTGAGGGGTTGGAATGGGCAGATTTTTATTGTTGTCTGGGGACGACAATAAAAAAGGCGGGGTCTCAGGAGGCTTTTAAGAAAGTTGATTTTACATATCCTTTAGAATTGGCCCAATTAGCAAAAAAGTGTAATGCAAATCAATTTCTAATTGTTTCAGCAATTGGAGCGGATAAAAACTCTTCATTTTTCTACAATCGGGTCAAGGGGGAAGTACAAGAAGCTATTTCGAACTTGGAACTACAAACCCTACATATTTTTCAGCCCTCTCAGCTTCTTGGAAAAAGAAAAGAGGTAAGGGTTGGGGAAGACGTCGCAAAAGTCTTCTTTTCACTTTTTGGATTTCTTTTTATGGGACCTTTAAGAAAATATAAGGCTATAAAGGGGAGTACGGTCGCCAAAGCCATGTATTTAAAAGCCAGGCAAAATCTTAGTGGAAAGTATATTTTTACATCTGACAAAATTGAAAATATTGTCAAAGAATGCCTGGGTTAAAGGAGAATTTAAGAAGTACCATTATTTCCTAAGACTCCTGGTTTAATGTGGATTTTTTTGAAAAGTTGAAAAAGACGTTAAGTAAAAACTATATTTTAAGTCTCAGTTTCCAGATTATATAAATGCATTTTGCACTGCGCTTTTGATTTGAAGAGTGGAGCTTTTTCTATGGTTGTAAATTTAAATTATGAGGGTTGTAATACAAAGAGTTTCGGAAGCATCGGTGACTATTGAAGGAAAAGTAAATGGTAGCATAGGAAAGGGATTAATGATTTTGGTGGGCATTGAGGAGGATGATAAGCAGGGAGATATAGCTTGGTTGGGAAAAAAAATTGTTAATCTTCGGATATTTGAGGATGAAGAAGGAAAAATGAACAAAAGTCTCCTGGATATAAATGGAGAGTTGTTGGTTGTAAGTCAATTTACTTTACATGCAAGTACTAAAAAGGGAAACAGGCCTTCTTATATTAAAGCTGCTAAACCCCAAATTGCGATTCCTCTTTATGATAACTTTGTGGAAGAATTAGAAAGCTTGACAAATAAAAAAATACATACCGGGGAATTTGGGGCTGATATGAAAGTGATGTTGATAAATGATGGACCTGTGACAATTACTATTGATACTAAGAATAAAGAGTAGAAAATTTTAATGAACCTGGTACACCACCTAAGTAATTTTTTTACCTTCATTAATATCAGATTTATAAATTAATATCTAAAAAATGATAGATTCTATGACTTTAGAGGAAGCCCAGAAGCAAGTGGATGATTGGATTGAAACCTACGGCGTTCGTTATTTTAGTGAATTGACCAATATGGCTATTTTAACGGAGGAGGTAGGAGAGTTGGCAAGAATAATTGCCAGAAAGTATGGCGATCAGTCTTTTAAAGCTTCAGATAAAGACAAAAATCTAGCAGATGAAATGGCAGATGTTCTGTGGGTTCTTCTTTGTTTGGCAAATCAAACAGGGGTAGATTTGACCAAAGCCTTTAGAAAAAATATCGAAAAGAAGACCAATAGAGATAGTGAACGTCATCGAAACAACGAAAAGTTAAAATAAAGTAAAATAGCAGATGATTTCACCTGCTATTTTTTTAATCTATTTAGGACATTCACAAAACGTGGGTTTCTAACATTTCAGTTTTCCAATTGGACCAATTCATCTCCCTGAAGAACAGGAATTACATCGTATTGGTCAGGGGTCAGGCAAAACTCCACATCCTTCATGGTGTTGAAGTTTTTCAGTCGGTTTAAGTGAGCGGAGTTGGCTAAAGCTACAAGCAAATCATCTTTGGATTGATTGTAAAGGATTTGAGCGGCTTGGGGTGCGTCACAGGCTAATTCAAAATTTTCCTTTAGTAATTCTACAACAGCACCTGCAAAAAGGGTATCTTCCAAATTAAATTTACCTTTCCATCCGGCACAAAAGACCAAAATGTCCCTGTTTTGGGATTTTAAGTAGTTGACCACAGCCGTTAAATTTAGAAAGGAGCCAATAACTACTTGAGCTGCATCCCTTGATAAATCAATGGAAAGAGTTCCGTTGGTTGTAGTAACTGCCACTTTTTTCCCTCTGAAGGATTCATTCATATAACTGAACGGAGAATTTCCCAAATCAAAACCTTCTACCTTTTGCCCGCCTCTTTCAGCCGCCGCAATGTAACCTTTGGCTTGAAGTGTTTTGCATTCTTCTAGGGTAGCTACAGGGGTAATGCTTTTAACTCCATGAGCAATACCAGTGGTAATGCAGGAGGTGGCCCGAAGAATATCTGTTACGACTACTACTTTTTCCTGAATGTCATATAGTTTTATTAGCTCCGGAGAAAAACAAACATCGATTTTATTCATCAGATTATTAGTTTAAAAAGTATCTAAAATTAGAAAGCGCCAATCCCTTTGGAACTGGCGCTGTCCTTTTTATTTGATTTGGCATGATTAACCTTTGTAAAAAGGAGGACGAGCTATTTTTGCCTTAATCCTTCTTTTTCGGACACCGATAAAAATTTCTGTTCCTTCAGCACTGTTAGCTTTTTGTACATATCCAAGCCCAAGGCCTATTTGCATGGAAGGGGACTGCGTACCTGAGGTAACTCGGCCAATGACTTCATCCTGGGAATTGTATATCTCATAGCCAGCTCGAGGAATTCCTTTTTCTTCCATAACGAAACCAATAAGTTTCTGCTGAACTCCCTCTTCTTTTTGTTTTTTGAGGCTTTCAGAGTTTGTGAACTCTTTGTTGAATTTAGTGATCCAACCTAAACCAGCCTCTAAAGGAGAGGTCTGATCATCGATATCATTACCATATAGACAGAATCCCATTTCCAGGCGAAGGGTATCCCTGGCCCCTAACCCAATTGGTTTTATGTTAAAATCAGCTCCAGCCTCCATGATCTTTTTCCAGACTTCTTCAGCATATTCGTTTTTAAGGTACAGCTCGAATCCTCCTGCCCCTGTATAACCCGTGGCTGATATGATCACATCAGGAGCACCAGCAAATTCACCTTTTTCAAAGGTGTAGTACTTCATGTTTTTAAGATCTGTTTGGGTCAATGATTGTAAAGCCTCAGCCGCTTTTGGACCTTGCACAGCAAAAAGAGAAATATTGTCTGATATATTTTCCATTTCAACCCCTTCGGTATTGAATTTGCTGATCCAGTTCCAGTCTTTTTCAATATTGGACGCATTGACTACCAATAAATATTCCTCTTCAGAAATACGGTACACTAATAAATCATCCACAATTCCTCCCTCATCATTGGGAAGACAAGAATATTGGGCCTTGCCGTCAAAAAGTTTGGAAGCATCATTGCTGGTCACGCGCTGAATGAGGTCAAGGGCTTTGGGGCCTTTTAAAATAAACTCACCCATGTGTGAAACATCAAAAATGCCCACACCTTCTCTTACCGTTTGGTGCTCTTCAATGTCGGAGCTGTATCGTACAGGCATATTGTAGCCGGCGAAAGGCATCATTTTAGCACCCAATTGCTCATGCAAATCATTTAGCGCTATCTTTTTGATTTCTATTGTTTTGTCCATTAGGATTATATTGAATTGGTATGCAAATATAGAGATTAAGACTTAATTTGGTAGAAATAGAATGATGATTTGTATAATTGTGTTTTTGATGAAATATTTTGGGTGTTTTAGGTGTAAGAACCAAACAAAATTTTATTGCATCTGATGATCTTATGGGGGCTATGGCGGGGTTGTTGTGTCTGGGTATTTAAAATCAATCTTTATTTTTTACAATGTCTATTAAAACAACTCAAGTTGCGTAGGTAATAATTGAAAAGATGTTCTGTGGTGGGGACTGACTCCATGATTTCTGATACCTTCCCGATGTTCTTTGGTGGGATAGCCCGCATTTCTTTCCCAACCATAATGAGGAAATTCATGAGCAAGCTTAGTCATCAGGTCATCTCTATAAGTTTTAGCCAAAATGGAGGCCGCTGCGATTGAATAGAATTTGGCGTCTCCTTTTACAATGCATTCGTGGGGAGTGCTTTTATAAATTTTAAAGCGGTTTCCGTCAATGAGGAGGAGTTCGGGCTCAATTTTTAATTGCTCAATGGCTCTATGCATAGCCAAAAAAGATGCATTGAGGATATTGATTTCATCTATTTCGCCTGGGCTTACTTCAGCTACTGCCCAAGCCAAAGCTGATTCTTTAATGATGGGACGTAAAATTTCTCTTTGTTTTTTACTGAGTTTTTTGGAATCGTTCAATAAAGGGTGCTGGAAATCAGGTGGTAAAATTACTGCTGCTGCAGTTACTGGACCAGCCAAGCAGCCTCTTCCCGCTTCATCACATCCAGCCTCTATTAATTTGTCCTTGGAAAAATGAGCTTTTAACATAAGAACAAAGGTAATTGAAAACCGTATATCTTTGTCGGTAGTTCTGTAAGAAAATTTGTGAAATTAAGTAATTAGAAACTACAAATTACAATTAGTGAATAGGAATCTTAGGTTTGCTTCTATGGATAATAGTAAATGTAAAGTAAACGGATCATTTGCTAATGAAGGAATCATGATAATTATAATTTAAAGAAATATCGAGAACTGAATGGAAAAAGAAAGTAAAAATCCATGGACATTTTTAAGTAGCCGTGAGGTTTATGATAATCCCTGGATTCATGTAGAAGAACATCAGGTTCTGAATCCAAACGGAGGAAAAGGGATATATGGCAAGGTAAGTTTTAAGAATAAGGCTATTGGCATTATTCCTATTGATGAAGAAGGATATACTTGGTTGGTAGGGCAATACCGCTATCCATTGGAAGAGTATTCCTGGGAAATTCCTATGGGAGGAGGGGCTTTGGGAGAAAATCCTCTCGAATCAGCTAAACGAGAGTTGAAGGAAGAAACGGGTTTATCAGCCAGGAAGTGGACTTCCATAATGCGCATTCATACCTCTAATTCGGTGACTGATGAGGAAGGTTTTGTTTATTTAGCAGAAGAAATTAGGCATGGAGAAACAGAATTTGAGGACACCGAAGATTTGGAAGTAATACGGTTGCCCTTTAAGGAAGCTGTTCAATGGGTAATGGAGGAGAAAATTACCGATAGCATAAGTATAGCAGGGATATTGAAAGCAGCTTTTTTATTTGTTAAGGATGAAAAATGAAAAGGGGGATTATTTTAAACGTCGAATAGAATTTCAAAAGACAAGAAAGTTGGATTAATGCAGTTTTTAGCTTTTCACAATTCGCGCTTAACTCTTATTTTCTTAATTCTGCACTAATTCCAATAATCTACCCCTGTGGTTTTGGAAAAGTGTGCTATCTGTTTTTCTGTCCTTTTCAAAGATTCAGTCACTTTCTGCTGTATGGGAGCCTTATCTGTGTTGATTAACCAAAGGTTTGTGTTTTCTTCAGGATTTCGATAAATAAAGTAGAATTTGTGTTGATCCGCATGGACGGTTAATTCCCATTGGGGCTGTCTACCGTAAAATATTGTCCCCTCATTGTTTGCTTGGAATAATTGAAGGGTATATTTAGCCTGTTGAAAAGTGTCGAACCAAGGAAAGCCCATTACACCGACATCTTTTTTAAAGACAAGAGGGGCTACCCAAAAGTAGGGATCTCCATTTTCTAGCTGCTTATCGTATTTTTGGGCTAATTCCTGTACATTCAAAAAATATAGTTCCATTTCCCTTTCGTACCCTTCCAAATACTCACTTAAGACAAAACCTTCAAATAATTTAATTTGAGGCTTATAAAGAGTAGCACGTTTTTTTAACCATTCCGTATTGGGAATATGGGCCGTAGCTCCAAAAAAGAATTGTTCTGTGATCAAATAGCCAATATCGAGGTGTAGGTCTTTTATGTATTTAGTATGGGGGAGGTACTTTTCAATAGCTTCTTCCTTCATCACATCTTTTCATCTTCTCTTTTAGGGAAACAATTTGTTGCTGTGGACGTTCCCCTGTCCGCAATAAAGTATGATTTTTTTGTATAATGAGGTTGTTTGATTCCCAAAATCCTTTTTGAGCTTTAATTGAAAGAATTTAGATAAATCATTTTATAAAAATCCCGGAGGGGTTATTAATTTAAACTTTGAGGAAATTTTCGCGAAAAATTAATATAGAAAGGGGCCTATCCTTTAATTTTTAAAATGATTAAAATTTCATATTGAATGACACACTTTATTTAAAAAAGTGACAAGAGGTGGACTATATCCGCAATAAGAAAATACATCCTGACGTATTAAATTCAGCTTTAACCTAATATGGGTGGGCGATTTTTTTAATACCTTTGCAAATTCAAATTTTTTAGTGCTAATGAATCTTTCCACCTATACCCCCCACATAAAGAAGCATTTTCTATTGGCATATCCTGTCATGCTTTCCCAATTGGGGCATATGCTGGCAGGTCAGGCGGATACATTGATGGTAGGACGACTGGGTGCAAAAGATTTAGCTGCAGCTTCATTGGCCAATAGCATCTTTGGCATTGTGATGATGTTTGGTATTGGAGTTTCGATGGCCGTTACTCCCCTGGTAGCTACTGCCCATGGTGAGAATGATAATAAAAAAGTAGCCACTATTTTTAAACATGGTGTATTAACTGTTTTGATTACGGCTCTTTTGCTCTTTGTCATATTACTTTTGGGAACCGATGCCTTGCGTTATATGAATCAACCCGATGAAGTAGTACAATTAGCTATTCCTTATTCCATTTACTTAAGTGCTTCATTACTTCCATTAATGGTATTTCAAGCTTTTAAGCAGTTTGCCGAGGGCTTGTCGGATACAAAATGGGCTATGTATATTTCGGTAGGGGCTAACCTCCTAAATATTTGTATGAACTTTGTATTTATTTATGGAAAAATGGGCTTTCCGGCTATGGGGTTAAACGGAGCAGGATTAGCTACTTTAATAGCTCGGTTGCTTATGGCATTGGCCATGGTGCTTTATGTTTATAATGCGGGGCGTTTCCAAAAATATTGGCAAAAGGTAAATTTAAAGGGTTTTCATCGACAAGAATTTAGAAAGATCTTAAATATAGGTTTGCCTACTGGTTTCCAATTTATTTTTGAAGTGGGTGCCTTTAGTGCTGCAGCCATTATGACGGGCTGGATTGGTACACATGCACAGGCTGCTCATCAAATTGCCATAAGTTTGGGAGCGGTAACTTATATGATGGCATCCGGAATTGGAGCAGCGGCCACTGTCCGAGTAGGTAATTTGTTCGGAGGGAAGGACATTGCTGATATGAGAATAGCTGGTTTTGTGGCATTTGGAATGGGAATCTTATTTATGGCCTTCATGGGTGGGGGATTTTTGCTGTTTAAGGATATTTTACCTCATTTTTATGTAACCGAAGAAGAAGTTATTGGTATTGCCTCCTCTCTATTAATTATTGCAGCATTTTTTCAAGTTTCAGATGGGGTACAGGTAGTAGGTTTGGGGGCATTGCGAGGAATGGGAGATGTAAAGGTGCCTACCATTTTTGCTGTTTTGGCTTACTGGGTTGTGGGCTTGCCTGTTGGTTATTTATTAGGCTTTACCTTTAATATGGAAGCTGAAGGGATTTGGTATGGATTATTAATTGGACTGAGCATAAGTGGTTGTTTGATGTTACTCCGTTTTCATGTATTAAGCAGGAATCTTAAATTAAAAACAAGTAGAAAGAGAATTGTTAAACAGTTTAGTGAAGTATAAAAGCACCTTTTTTAAATCTAAGGGTGAAATAGGGATTACAAATTAAAATTTAATAGTGCCAAATTTAGATGGTTGTAATCCCTATTTCTTAATTATTCGTCACAATAAATCAGATCGTAATCTTCTTCATTAAAGGACTGTCGACGGATTATTTTCCCCTCCTCATTGTAATAAATACCTATATAAAAATCGGCTTCATCTATATATTTTTCTGCAAAGAAAACTGGGTTTTCCGGAGCTCCGATATTTATCACATCATTATAGCCAGCAGGAACAACTTCCCCTTTTAAACTTGATAATACCCCAAATCCTTTGTCATTTCTAAATATAATTAATTTCTCTTCCTGGTCCTGTCTAATAAAAAAAGGATCAATGATTTCATCATAGACATTTTCATCTTCATAAATATTATACAGGCTCCAGTAATCATTTCTTTTAACTAGGGCCAAACTATCCGTCCAATAGGTGATATCATCAAATTCAAAATTTGTAATAGATTCATTCTTGAGGTCAATCAGGCCAGTTGTTCCATTTTTTTTGGCAATTAGGAGGCTGTCGTTATAGACTTTCAATTGGGTACTGTAAACCGGTTTGATTAATTGCTTATTTTCTACCTGGTAAGCACCAAATTTACCTCTTAATAGTATCGGTACTAAGCCCTCACTAAATTTTCCAATGCCTTCATAAGCTAAAGGAAGAAGCTGCTCTCCCTCATGATTGACCAAACTTATTTTTTGTCCCCTTCTTGCTTTTAAAAGGAAATTTCCGGACAGGTCTACTTCATCATAATTGCCCTTAAGAATTACCTCTCCTTTATTATTATAAACTTCCTTGCTATTGTTTGACAGAACTATAAAGAGATAACTTTCCTCCTTTTTTTGATCTGGGCTATAGGTACTGAGTAGGGTTTGGCTTTTTGTATTACTAATATTTACCTGTTTTCCCCCGTTAAAAAATAGTTGTGTAGAATCTCCTTTATACAAAATGGCAAAGTCAGGATTCAAAAGATTGAGAGAATCACCTGTCACTAAAAATTCCGTACTGTCTGAATTGTTGATTAAACTCCATTTATGATTACTTTCGAAGGCAAACCAATTAGGGTTAAATTTCACTTTTTCCACTTTTTGATTCAGGAAAGGTTGAAAATTCCGGTCCAGGACGGAATACCCATTACTGTTTTTGGTTAACCAACCACCGTACCATTGGGTAATTTCCTGTTTTTTTAAAGGGATTACAGTTTTAAGATTTTTGTCCAGTAAGGTTTCTTTTTCTCCCTCTGAAGCTAAGATAAAGCCCTCACTTACTTCTTCTGCCTCATCATAAATAAAGGTTAAGTTTAAAGGGTAACTTTCTATGGAGCGAAGCAATTTTTCTTTTTTTGAAAGAGCAAGTCGATTCCCATTATCAAAAATTATAAATTGCCCTTCACTATAGATTTCCTCAAATTGATTACTGAATATTTCTTCACCATTAATGGTGGCCAATCCCCAAAGTCCGTTTTTGCGGTAGATAATAAATGAATTTTCTAACAAGCGGATTTCCTCATATCCTTTGGGTAGAATTTCATTATTGCTCTGGTGGAATAACCCAAAGTTTCCATCTTTTTCCAATTTTATTAAGCCAAAACCGAGATCCTCTACATGGTCAAATGGCTTGTTGTAGAGAATTTGACCATTTTTGGAGAGAATTTGGGGGCTTTCTTGTGAACTGGCAACAAAGAAACTTCCTCGTATACAATCACATAAATATTCCGAAGAAATATGTTCATAAGTGGGTGGCAGCACCACTTTTCCTTCTGCGTTCATTAGGCCATATAATTGATCTTTTACTATTGGGATTAACAGAGTATCAGCCCAAAGGGCAGCCTCTTTAAGGGAATCATTTGCCATTGACCCAAAATCTCGCAGAAAATCTTTTCCTTTATGTGTGGAGGTATAGTAGTAAAAGAAAGCATTAAGGGCCTTTTGGTGATAAGGGCTATTCGGGTAAGATTTAATATAATCCAGATAGGCTTCTTCCGTATTAGGTGCAGTTACAATGTAATATAATCTTAAATAGGCCTGATCGATATAAGGATTTGTGGGATAATTCTTTAAAAACTGATCATAGGCTATTCGATCTTTATCCTGGGTTTTTTCCTCAAATAATAAATAACTGTAAAATTCATTGGCTTCTTTTACTTGTTCTGCATCGGGATATTTATCAACAAATTCTCGAAAGGCCCGGTAGGTATTGAGTTTTTGGGCTTTTTCAAAAGCCAAACCATTTCTTCTATGGATAGCTTCTGGGACCTGTTTGGCATCAGGATGAAGTCCTATAAAATATTGATAATCACTTTCCGTATTTTTTTCTAAAGCTATATTAAACGCCAAGGAATCTAAATGGCTTTTTTGATACTGAAGAGTATCTATACTTAGGCCTGCCTTAACGATACGATTAGATTTTTTGCTGTCCAGGCTATCTAAATCTACAATGGCTCCCAAAACATAATAATAGGCTGAATCCACATTGTACCTGGGGAAGGAATCATTAACAAAAAGTAAGGAATAGGAATACCTAGAAATTGGATTTATATTATTTTTTGAAATGGACGCCTGTATACCTTTTTCCAAACGGTCAAAATCGTTCTCATCCAACAATTTTAGATTCTTTTTTAGATTTTGTCCCTGGGTAATTGTTGAAAAGGTGCAAAATATGGCAAGGGTAAATAGAACCCCTGGCAGCCAACCTGAAATCTTTTTTGTTTTTATTTTCAAAATCTTAGTTATCATTCCCCTAAACGGTCAAAAAAACAGCCCAAAGGGCTGAGTAAAAAATTTATCTCAATTCAACTAAGCAAAGTTAAATATTAAAAAGAAGTAACCCTGTTTTGTTTAATTGTTTTAACGATTATTGTTGAGGTTGTTTCCTATTCCAACAAATATCTGGCCAAATCTCTTGGTTTTTAGACAATAACGGTCAATACAAATTTACGATTTGCCCATCTTTTGTAAAAGTGCAAATCCCTAAATTATTACCCTTTTTTCCTAATAAATTTATTTGTTTTTTGTTTGAACACGTCATATCCTTTATGGATTTAGGATTTTCTTACCTTGATTTTCAATATTTAAGGATACTGGGTCTTTATATAAGCCTAAAAAAATAAGGAATAAAGAGCCTTAAATCTAAAGGACATGTCTAAACCTAAATTATAGAGTTCAATTGGTCTGTAATTTATGATATTTATCATTTTTCAACTTGATAGCTCTCATTGAAAGCTCTGGAGTTTTCCATCAATTTTGTAAAAAGGAAAAATCACGAGAAAATGAAAACTCCAGAAGCTTTAATCCGTAAATATAACGTTCCGGCTCCCCGATATACCAGCTATCCCACCGTTCCTTGCTGGGAAAATGAAATTATTAAAAAAGATCACTGGTTAGATATTGTAAATACCACTTTTGAGGAATCCAATGAAAAAGAAGGAATAAGCTTGTATATCCACCTTCCTTTTTGTGAATCTCTATGTACCTACTGTGGCTGCAATACACGTATTACCAAGAACCATAAGGTGGAAAAGACCTATAGTGAAGCCTTGGTAAATGAATGGGGTATTTATTTGAATCGTTTTTCTGGAAAGCCTCAAATTCGTGAACTTCACTTGGGAGGAGGAACACCTACCTTTTTTAGTCCAGAAAATCTTAAAGATTTACTTACCAGGATTTTAAAAAACACTGATTATCATCCTGATTTTGAATTTAGTTTTGAAGGACATCCCAATAACACATCAGCAGAACATTTAAGGGTTTTATATGATTTGGGGTTCTCAAGGGTAAGCTTTGGAATTCAGGATTTCGACGAAAAAGTACAAAAAACTATAAATCGCCTGCAGACTTATGAAAAAGTGGTTGAAGTTACCCATCTGGCACGGTCCATTGGATATGAGTCTGTTAATTATGATTTAATTTATGGGTTGCCTTACCAAAGTCCGGAAACTATACGCTCCACAATTGAGAAGGTCGCCCAACTTATGCCTGACAGAATCGCTTTTTATAGCTATGCCCACGTTCCTTGGATAAAACCCGGACAAAGAAGTTATACCTCTGCTGACTTACCAGATAATGAAGCTAAAAGGGCTTTATACGAACTAGGTAAATCATTATTGGTAGAATTAGGATATTTCGACATCGGAATGGATCATTTTTCTCTCCCCCATGATCCCCTCTATAAGGCATTTGTAGAAAAGAGTCTACACCGAAATTTTATGGGATATACCACCGGGCAAACCGAGTTACTTCTTGGGTTGGGTGCCAGTTCTATTAGTGATGCCAAATATGCTTATGGTCAAAACATAAAGCTGGTAGAAACCTATCAAAAAGCAGTGAATGAAGGAAATAATGCTGTTTTTCGTGGCCATATTATGACTGAAGAGGATTTGCTTATTCGTCAATCTATTTTGGATATAGCATGTCGGGGAGCTTTGTATTGGGAAAAAGAACTCATGGAAAAGATGGATGGCAAAATAAGGGTGGAATTAATCAATCTATTAAAGGACGGTTTAATAGATGTAGATAGCAGATCCCTTCATGTTACCCCATTGGGGCAAGCATTCATTCGAAATATTTGTATGGCTTTTGATAAAAGAAAAAGAGATCAGGAAAGTGGAGGAAAAAAGCAGTTTAGTAAAGCGATTTAAAAAAATATTAAGGAAAATGTGCCAATAAAAAGTATTTGGGAATCCTAAGATTCCTTTTCTCTTTAGCCATGACTTTTGTTTGCCAAAGAGGGTGAAAGGAATAGGATAATATTTCGAAAAATGTTATAATAAATGGAGAAGGGAATCCCATTGCAGGAATTCTTTTCTCAATTAATCATTCATTCTTAATTATTCATTAACCTAAAATCTTAATCTTTCCTTTTATAGTCCCCGTTTTTAAGAGATTGAATGAATTTGCTCCAATTAATTGGGTTTAAGAATGCGTTTTCGAATTTTTCAGGAATAAACCCTTGTTTACTTTGGATCTCAACCTGCCGTTTGAAATAAAGCCTTTGGTTTTCTCCAAAATCCATGGGGATCTTACCATAATCAAAAATATCAATGGTATAGTTTGAGGCAAGAAAGGGACTTCTTTCCTCTTCAAATTTCATGGCCAAAATAGCATTTTTAAATTCTTTTTCGGTTGCAAAAGGTAAAACCTCAAGAGGAGGCAACCAAGTAGTGTCTTCTTTCATTTCTACCAGTGTGGTAAGCCTATCTCCTTCTGAATGTGGAACAATAATAGATTCTAATTGGAAACCAACTGAGCTAATCACAATACTATCTTCTGCCAAAACTGGCAAGGTGAAGAAACCATTAAAATCAGAACTTGTTCCTCTTCCTGAAGCCGGTATATATACATGAGCTCCTGAAATTGGATTATTGGTTGAGCTATCGACAATGACGCCGGATAGTTGTAATATCTTTTCTTTATCTTGAGAAAAACCAGATTTTGGGAAGAAGATTAAAATAAAAAAGCTGATAAAAAAATAAAGTAAGAATGTTATTTTACTGGCCCAAGAATTTATTT
>NZ_SMMB01001251.1 GCF_009711365.1 Xanthovirga aplysinae
GTAAGGAAAGGCCGTTTTATTTAAAGCGGTTCGGTTAGTGGATAAAGTTTGAAATAGAGGGTAATCATTTTTCAAACTTCAAATAGAAAGGATTCTTTATAAGGAAGCGGAACAAAAGAACCTTTACTAACTGTTTTTTCCTTACAAATTGTTTTTACGATTTCTATAGGCCGTAAAGGGTCAAATATTGCCCTGGATTGGTAACCTTAATCGCTCGTTGCTTCTGGCTTCGTGCTAAAGAACTACCTTATTCAGTTATATGGAGGTATTTTCGGCTCTTTAATAATAACTAAAACTAACATTCAGATAATTACAATAAATTTTCTATGAACAATTATTTAACTGAATTAAAAAAGAATTTTCCATCCAGTATAGTGGTTTTTCTGGTTGCCATTCCTTTGTGTTTGGGAATTGCTTTGGCCTCTGGGGCTCCACTTTTTTCTGGTTTAATTGCAGGGGCTATTGGGGGATTGGTTGTAGGTTCCATTAGTAAGTCACAGATTGGTGTTAGTGGTCCTGCTGCTGGCCTTGCGGTTATTGTACTGGGTGCTATTCAAACTCTGGGTTTTGAGGCATTTCTGCTAGCTGTAGTCATGGCTGGATTAATCCAAATTGTTTTAGGTTTTCTTCGTGCAGGGATTATCGGCTATTATTTCCCTTCTTCTGTGATTAAGGGGATGCTAACAGGAATTGGGGTAACCATTTTCCTGACTCAAGTACCT
The DNA here is from genome assembly GCF_009711365.1 of Xanthovirga aplysinae. Taxonomy (GTDB): domain Bacteria; phylum Bacteroidota; class Bacteroidia; order Cytophagales; family Cyclobacteriaceae; genus Xanthovirga; species Xanthovirga aplysinae. Next base: position 723 of record NZ_SMMB01001251.1, read on the forward strand.
CATGCTTTTGGGTATGATAAAAACCCTGAAGGAGAAACGAGATTTCTTCATGATAACGGACATAATACTTTGTCTGAGCTCTATTTTATGCTAGAGGCAGTTCATCCCGGAGCAGTCATTATTACCCTAATTTCTTTAGCAATTTTATTATTATGGGATTGCCCTTTTATTAAACGAATTAAAGGATTGGGTCAGGTTCCTGGTCCATTAGTGGTGGTGTTATCTGGGATCGGATTAAAATTATTGTTCAACTCTATAGAAGGATTGTCTTTGGGAGCTAGTCACTTGGTAAGTGTTCCTGTAATGGAGAGGTTCTCAAATTTTACCTCCTTATTTTTTTTACCTGATTTCAGCCAGATTGGAAATCCGCAGGTATATATTGCTGCCTTTACCATTGGGATTGTAGCCAGTTTGGAAACCTTACTTTCGGTTGAAGCTGCTGATAAGTTAGACCCTTTAAAACGAATTACCCCTACTAATAGAGAGTTGATTGCTCAAGGTACAGGTAATATGCTTTCTGGTCTGATCGGTGGTTTGCCTGTTACTCAAGTAGTGGTTAGGACAACAGCGAATGTGTCTAGTGGTGGTCGTTCTAAAATATCAGCTACTCTTCATGGTTTGTGGATTATAATTGCAGCTTTGCTTATTCCTAATGCTCTTAACCTTATTCCTTTGGCTGCTTTGGCAGCAATATTATTGCAGCTTGGTTTTAAATTAGCCAAACCACAAGTGTTCAAAAGTATGTTTAAGTTGGGCAAAGTGCATTTTATTCCGTTTATGGTTACTGTATTGGTGATGCTGTTTACCGATTTGTTAAAGGGTGTGGGTACTGGATTAGTGGTAGCTGTATTCTTTATATTGTGGGAAAACTATAAGTACCCTTATTTCTTTGACAGGAAAAAATATTTAATTGGCAAAAAGATCAAACTTGAATTATCTGAAGTAGTAACCTTCTTCAATAAGGCCAGTATTCTAAAAGCACTTAATAATCTTCCGGATGGAACACATGTAATGCTAGATGCCAGTAAGTCAACATATATTGATCAAGATGTCATCGAAGTGGTGGAAGACTTCAAAAAAAATGCTGTGCAAAGAAATATAAAGCTGGAACTAATAGGTTGGTCAAAAGAAAGACTAGATCATCCTGAAAAGCAATTGATGAATGTATTGGATGATGAAAATCAATCAAAGGAAAACCATAAAAGTAATACAAAAGGAAATCAAACTTCTAAGCGATATGCTTGATTTTGATTCCTATAATTAATTCCTTGGCTTAAAATCTTGCTATGAAGAAATTTGTTCTAGCTTTTTAAAAGCCCCCTTTTGGTTATTGCGAAAGGGGATTTTTTAATTGTAGTAGTTAAATGCTAGTAAGGTGTTGGATTTAGTTATTAGAGGTTGATTTTCAATATTTTAAGGTGTGTAAATTCGGAAGGGTAATTATAGAACATTAGGTTTTAAGCAATGGTGAAAAAAGGATGATACAAAGTTGAAGTTCTAAAATCGATAAAACCGTTGCTGTTAATTTAAGTTAAAACCCTATTAATAAAACAAAGGTCAGAGGTACTTAAACTAGTTGTCCCCATCATAATTTTATAGTTTTGAAATTATTTACTTTAGATTGCAACAAAAAAAATATTCAATCGTTTTTGATATATAAATAAATTAACATATGTTTGTCAGATAATTATTTAATATGACCGTGGTTAAGGATAAGTTGGAAGCAGATAAGCTTTTAAAGGTTGCTGAAATTCTAAAAACAATAGCGCATCCTGTTCGCTTAAAAATCATAGAAGTACTCTCTGATGAAAAACGGACGGTAAGTGAGCTAATGGAAGCAACAGCTATCGAACAATCCTTAATTTCACATCATTTAATAAAAATGAAAGACAAGGGAGTTTTATCTTCCTATAGAGAGGGGAAAAATGTTTATTATCAATTAGTTGATGATCATATCACTAAAATATTTGATTGTATGGAAGGCTGTAGCTTTATTTAACTCGATACAGCTTTTTTATTAACTTATTATATGAAAAAATTAACATATCTTAATTATTAGATAATAGTGAGGTGTTTAAATTTGGGTGCTAGAATCATAATAAAAGAGAAATAGTATTTCTTTTTTTGACATAATAAATGAAAAAATCAACATATTTAAATTAATACATAAAATGGAGTTGACAGAACTTTTTGGATTTGCAGGGGCTTTGGTAATAGGGGTGACTTTAGGCTTGATTGGGGGTGGGGGATCCATTCTTACGGTACCAGTATTGGTTTATTTGATGGGTGTAAGCCCTGTTTTGGCCACTGCTTATTCACTTTTTATTGTTGGGGTCTCCTCTTTGGTAGGAGCATTGGGATATATGAAAAAGGGCTTATTGAGCTATAAAACTGCAATAGTCTTTGCTATTCCTTCTTTCATAGCGGTTTTTCTGACCAGAAAGTTCTTGGTTCCTATGATTCCCCAAGAAATTCTGACTGTAGGAGGATTTATTTTAACCAAAGATATTGCCCTCATGATCTTCTTTGCTCTTATCATGCTGCTATCTGCAGTTTCCATGTTAAAAGACAAGAAAGGGGAAATTGACCAGGAAAGTGAGGAAGAGCAAAAGTTTAATTACCCGATGATCTTGTTGGAAGGGGTTTTTGTAGGAACGATTACCGGAATTGTAGGAGCTGGAGGTGGCTTTTTGATCATACCTGCTTTGGTATTGTTAGCACGCCTACCCATGAAGCTTGCAATAGGAACTTCCTTATTAATCATTACCGTGAAATCGTTAATTGGCTTCCTGGGTGATATTGGTTCACAACCGATTGACTGGACTTTCCTGGGTGGATTTACGGTTCTATCTATTGGGGGGATATTCCTTGGAACCTATATATCTAAATTTATACCTGGCTCTAAATTGAAAAAAGGTTTTGGGTGGTTTGTGATCGTAATGGGTATTTATATCCTACTAAAAGAATTGGTCTTTATATAGGCTATTTAAAATGACTTTATGAATGGAATCTTTTATTAATAATAAATTATAGGACTATGAGAATTGAACAGCTTTATACGGGCTGCTTGGCTGAGGCAGCCTACTACATCGAATCAAATGGGGAAGCAGCCATTATTGACCCTTTAAGAGAATCCGAGCCTTACATTAATTTGGCTAAGGAAAGCGGAGCAAAGATTAAATACATCTTTGAGACTCACTTCCATGCAGATTTTGTATCCGGGCATTTGGAGCTGGCAAAGAAAACAGGAGCAACTATAGTTTTTGGTCCATCAGCGGAAACCGGTTATAAAATTCATGTGGCAAAAGATTATGAAAGTTTTAAATTGGGAGATATTACTATCCAGGTGCTCCATACTCCAGGTCATACTTTGGAATCCACTACCTATTTGCTGATTGATGAAGCCGGAAACAATCAGGCAATTTTTTCTGGGGATACCTTGTTTATTGGTGATGTGGGTCGGCCCGACTTGGCAGTAAACTGCGATTTAAACGAAGAAGACTTGGCGGGCATTTTATATGAGTCGTTACGTTCCAAAATAATGCCTTTGCAAGATCACTTGACTGTTTATCCTGGACACGGAGCAGGTTCTTCCTGTGGTAAGCACTTGAGTAAGGAGACTACGGATACCCTTGGCAATCAGAAAAAGACTAACTATGCGCTTAGGGAAGATATGACCAAGGAAGAATTCATAAAGGAAGTGACCAAAGGTATTTTACCTCCCCCTCAATATTTCTTCAAAAATGCAGCCATGAACAAACAGGGGTATGAAGACTTTGATAAGGTCTTGGAAGGAGGGATGACGGCTCTTTCTGCAGAAGAATTTGATAAAAAGAAGAAGGAAGGTGTCTTCGTCTTGGATACCCGACATCAAAATGATTTTGCAAAAGGCTTTATTCCGGGATCTATCAATATTGCTCTGGATGGGATGTTTGCCATTTGGGTGGGAACTCTCATAAAGGAACTGAAACAACCTTTGCTTATAATTGCTCCGTTAGGACGTGAAGAGGAAACTGTGATGCGACTTGCCCGAGTGGGCTATGATCATGTGGTAGGTTTTCTAGAAGGTGGTTTTGAAACCTGGAAGAAAGGTGGGTATACTACAGATTCTATTACATCCATTTCAGCTAATCAGTTGGAAGAAATTATGGCAAAGGAGCAGGTTAATCTGGTAGATGTCCGAAAACCGGACGAACACCTTTCAGAGCATGTGATTGGGGCTATTAGCTATCCTCTTGACTATATTAATGAAAACCTTGAGGAGTTAGATAAAGAGAAAACTTATTATATGCATTGTGCAGGGGGATATCGTTCCATGGTGGCTGTTTCAATGCTAAGAAAAGAAGGATATCGTAATATAATTGATGTGGAGGGTGGATTTGGTAACATTTCCCAAACAAGTATCCCTACCTCCGAATATGTATGCCCTTCTACTTTATAAAGATAATAAAAAGAGGGCAGCACTATGAGCTGCTCTCTTCTAATAATTGTGAAAAGCTTAAACAATATCCATGTTTAAAATGAAAGTTCGTTAGAATTTTTAGAATGACTGGGTTTTCTTGAATTATTTCAATAAGTAAAATGTAACATCATGATAGAGTTTATTTCTCAACCTTGGCCTTGGTATGTGGGTGGGCCATTGATTGCACTGGTTATGGCTGTCATGCTGCTTTTTGGTCGAAATTTTGGGTTCTCTTCGAACTTACGAACGGTTTGTGCAGCTTGCGGAGCAGGGAAAAAGTTCAATTTTTTTGATTTTAATTGGAAATCCCAAAGTTGGAATCTTTTGTTTGCTTTGGGGGCAGTCATGGGAGGTTTTCTGGCAAAACAGTTCTTGTCAAATGGTCAAGCGGTTGCTATTTCAAATGAAACAGTAAGCAGCCTTCAAATGTTGGGAGTGGCAATCGAAGAACAGGCTATGGTACCATTAAGCCTCTTCAGTTTTGAAAAGCTGCTTAGTTTACAGGGTTTTATCTTAATGGTTTTGGGAGGTTTCTTCATAGGTTTTGGAGCTCGTTGGGCAGGAGGTTGTACCTCCGGGCATGCCATTAGTGGATTGTCTAATTTGCAATTTCCTTCTTTAATTGCGGTGGTTGGCTTTTTTATTGGGGGGCTTTTTTCCACCCACTTGCTGCTACCCATTATTTTGAAGCTATAGCATCTGTTGGATGGGTTCTAATTAAAACTATACCTTAATTGTAAAAGGAATACGATAATGAAAAGCGGATTAAAATTTATGCTGGCCGGAATATTTTTTGGGATAATCATGGCCAAGACGGAGGCAATTTCCTGGTATCGCATTCAGGAAATGTTTCGGTTTCAAGCATTTCATATGTACGGTTTAATTGGTTCTGCTGTGGGAATAGGAATCCTGGTAGTTGGGGCCATTAAAAAATTCAAGATTAAAAATATCTACGGAGAACCCATAGTATTTCATCCAAAAGAAAGGAGCATTTCGAGGTATTTGTTGGGTGGTACAATTTTCGGTATGGGCTGGGCCCTTACTGGGGCATGTCCAGGGCCACTTGCGGTACATATCGGGCAAGGGGTAGGTGTCATGGTAATTGTGATGCTAAGCGCTTCCTTTGGAACACTGATTTACGGAGCCATTCGGGAGAAACTCCCACACTAGAGATTTAAGGGTTAGAGGTGGTTATTTCTGATTTTTTGAATGCCCTTAAAACGGTTTATGTTGAAGATGACACCAATGACTTTTTAATTTAAAGGATGTTCAAAATAGAACATTTATCAAAAGTATGAATTGGAAAAAGATGCTATTGGGGTTAATGGTCTTGTTTTATGGGATCAACAGTCAGGCACAACATAAGGCCGTAATTGGAGAGCCTCATTTAGAAAAAATGGGAGTTCATAAGTTGGCGGTTTATGCAGGCTTTACTTATGTGCCAGGTGCCTTTTATGAAGAGCAAACACATCTAAAAAGTATTGGGAAATATGTTCCCACTTTTGGATTTGATTATTATCACCTTTTACATCCTAGATGGGAGTTAGGGTTGATCGGCGATATGGAGTTTGACCAGTATTATCTTCAAAAAGACGGTGGAGTTTTAGAAAATAATAATATTCTGATATTGGCCGCAGTAGCAAAATTTAAACCCACCAATGGATTGGGGATAATTGCGGGTCCTGGTTTTGAGTGGGGGCATAAAAAAGAGGCCCAAAGGTTATGGGTTTTTAAAACGGGAGTTGAATATGAAATTCCGATCCAAAACCATTGGGAGCTTACCCCTTCATTGGTTATTGACTTAAAGGAGCATTATAGCTCCTGGGCTATTGGGATTTCTATTGGTAAACGTTTTTAATTCAACGGTGATTGAACAGAAAAGAATTAATGTATAGATGGCCAATTGGGGCCTAATTAAAGAAAAAATGAAAGGAGGATATCATGTTTGATGTTTTGAAAAACTTGTTTGGTAAAACTGTCGATTTTCAACAATTAATGAATGAAGGTGCAACAATTATAGATGTACGTTCATCTGAAGAGTTTAATAGGGGGCATTTGAATGGTTCTTTTAACATCCCTTTGGAGAGCCTCCAAAACAAACTTGAAAAAATCGAAAAGTATAAACAGCCTATAATCACTTGTTGTCGTTCAGGGGCTCGAAGTGCAATAGCAGCCTCCATTCTGAAAAAGGCAGACATAGAAGTTTATAATGGTGGGAGCTGGGAACAGTTGGCAAATAGTAAAACCTGAATTGTGTTTTCCCATTAGGTATTGTTTCCTTCAACGAAGGAAAGGGATTGAATTTCGGATGAAGAATGGTTCACCCTTTTAAAGTGATTAAGGAAGTAACTTCTTTCCCTAACGGACATCGTCCACTAGAATTTTTAAAAGTAACTAAAAGACAAAAGAAAGATGAAAAATAATTTTAATGAGATCATTAATTCTGAAACACCTGTTTTGGTTGATTTTTATGCGGATTGGTGTGGGCCTTGTCAAATAATGGGGCCGATTTTGGAGGAAGTAGCAGCAGATTTAAATGGCAGTGCTAAGATCATTAAGGTAGATGTGGATAAAAACCCAGCTGTAGCCCAATCTTTCCAAGTAATGGGAATTCCCACCTTAATTCTTTTTAAAGGAGGAGAAATAAAGTGGAGACAATCTGGGGTGGTTGGAGCTGATCAGTTAAAACAGGTGATAAGACAACATGCCTAAATCACCATCAAAGATTTATTTTTTAGGATTTAATTTAAAAAATCTGTCATGAAAAATATTATTGTTCCAGTTGATTTTACCGAGCTTTCAGAGGATGCACTCATCATAGCTCAATCTATTGCATCTAAACTCAATGCTGAATTAACAGCGCTTCATGTAATGAATATTCCTGGGGAGGCCCTTCTAAATGAGGAGGGTGCCTTGGTTGAAGGTAATGGATTGGATATTCACTTATTGAATGAAAAAAGGGTTACTCAGGAAAATAAATTAAAAAGATGGTTGAAGACTTTTGAATGGCCCACTAAGTCAAAAGTATTAATGGGCAATACGGTGGAAAAGGTATTGGATTATGCTGAAAATGAAAATATGGACTTGATAATTATGGGGACACACAACTTGCATGGGGTAAAGGAACATATAAGTTCCACCATGGGAGAACAGGTCATGCTTCAAGCTTCTATGCCGGTGATAACCGTAAAATGTAATCGTCCGGATTATGTGATCAAGGAAATGGTGTTTGCTCACGACTTTCACCAAAAAAGCACTAAACTCCATGCCATAAAAACCCTACAACAAGCTTTTGATGCACGACTGCATTTACTTCAAATTATTAATAATAAGGAAGAACAAAATGTGGGAGAGAATTTGATGAAATCTTTTGTTCAAGAGCACGGCTTATCTAATGTTCAATTCCATTTTCTTGAGGACAAGAATGTAGTAGACGGAATTGCTCGCTTTAGTGCTGAACAGAAAATCGATTTATTGGCATTGGAGACCAAAGGAAGGAGGGGGTTTAGTTCGCTAATTTATGGTTGTGTATCTTCTGATTTGACACATCACATGATGGCGCCTATTTTGACTTTCAAAGAATAGAACTAATAAAGCTTTATCAAGGAACTTTTTGGAAGTGACATTTATGGTTGCCTTTCAAGCTTTATTAGCTACTCGGAAAGGGAAATAGATAAGTTTTAACATGACAAACTTGGTTAGAGATGATTGTTAAAAAATTAAAAAGCTTGTCTCTCGGTTAAATATATGAATATGAATCCAAGATTTAATGATCAGGGGGAAGTATGGAGTCAAAAGAATAATAAAAGAATTTAATCTTTTGCGATATGGTGGAAAAAAACGAAAATCAAGGGAAAAAGGATTTTAGGTCTATCGTAAGGTTGGGAAATGCCAGTATTCTTTTGGCTTCATTGGTATTGGTCATAAGCGTTCTAAGTATTTGGCTACTTCTTGGGGGTGATCAACAATATCCTTTTTTAAAGAAGGAGATTGAAAAGCCTAAATTGGAGCCATCAGAAGTAATTTCAGAGGAGGATTATCTAAAAAAATTTGTGTTGGAAGAGGTGCCAGAAACTCCTGAAGGAGATCAAATCCGATATGGTCATGCATTAATTACAGAAACCTATCGCTTTCTGGGGCCAGAGGTAGCTAACCCAAAGATGAGGTACACTGGAAATAATTTGGCCTGTTCAAATTGTCACCTAAATGCTGGAAAAAAGGAGTTTGCAGCTCCTTTTATTGGCATATGGAAAAGGTATCCTTCATTTAGTAATAGAAAAAATAGGAGAATAACCCTGAAAGAGCGAATAAATGGATGTATGGAACGTAGCATGAATGGCCGTAAACTTGAACCGGATGGTAAAGAAATGGAGGCAATGGTGGCCTATATGAAGTGGCTGAGTAGTGGGATTCCAGACAAACAGCTGAGAAATCAGCAAGCCTTTATTGAGATTAAATTACCAGAAAGGGGGGCGAATTTGGTAAAAGGAGAGTTGCTCTTTAAAAAGCACTGTTCCACCTGTCATGGAAGTCAAGGACAAGGGGTAAGAAAAGGCGTTCCCGGCGATACCGAAGGGTATGTTTTTCCTCCACTGTGGGGGGAAGACAGTTATAACCATGGGGCAGGAATGCATCGTATGTTAACTGCAGCTCGATTTTTAAAAGGAAATATGCCATTGGGAGCCTCCGATGATCGTCCACTGCTTACCGATGAAGAAGCTTATGATGTGGCTGCATTTATTAATTCTTTTGATCGCCCTCAAAAAGAAGGAACAGAGAAAGATTATCCGGATTTAAGCAAAAAGCCAGTGGATTCTCCCTATCCTCCATTTGGGGATAGTTTTCCGGTAAGTCAGCATAAGTTTGGTCCCTTTCAACCCATTGTTGAAAATCAAAAGCGTATAAAGGAATGAATACATGGGGACAAATCATTTCCCTTCTTGGGTTTTTGACAATGATTCCTGATTTAAAAGCCCAGGATACAACCATGTTGGAAGCAGTGAAACAAGGTAATTGGTCAGGACAGGTTCGGAGTATGTTTTTAGCCACCGACAATGTGGATAACCTTAAGGATTTTAATGCTTGGGCCATTGGGGGTAAATTGAAATTTAAAACAGCCGATTTTAAAGGGTTTAAATTTGGAGCAAGTTTCTATACCACAAACAACCTTGGAATAAGTGACCTGGGAAAACGTGATCCGCAGAGTGGAAGGGGAAGTAGATATGAATCAGGATTGTTTGATATGGAAAATGTCGATAATCGACAGGTAAACCTATTGGGTGAATTGTATCTGATGTATGATGTGAAAAAGCACCACTTGGTATTGGGAAGATTTATTTTTGATACACCTTTGGTAAATCCTCAAGATGGTCGAATGATTCCCACTCTTGTACAAGGAGTCGACTATCAATATGATCTTTCAGGGAAAGGTAAATTTTATTTGGCTTATTTGCATGGGATTGCCCCTAGGTCAGTTTCTCGTTTTTATAAGGTTTCCGAGAGTATTGGCGTCAATTCACAAGGTCAACAGGAAAACGGGGAGCCTGGAAATTATAAGGGGAACCTATCATCCATGGGGATGGCAGTTACAGGTTTTCAATATAAATGGAATTCTTATTTTAGAACTAGGGTATGGAATTACTTTGTCGAGAATATTTTTAACACTACCTATGCGGAGAGCTTTTTTACCCTTCAACCAAGTTTAACAAAGTGGGAAATAGGATTCCAGCACATCTATCAATTTAAGATAGGAGAGGGAGGGAATTCTGATCCAACGAAGAGTTATTATACCAATGATAATGGTTTAAATATTTTCGGAGTACGATTTTTAACTAGCAGAAAGGACTTGCACTTATCGGTGAATTATAATTTTATCAGTGATCAAGGTCGATTTTTGTTCCCTCGTTCCTGGGGAGTAGAACCATTGTTTACATTTCAAAGGCTGGAAAGACAGGAGGGAAGCGGAAAAGCTCAGGCTGTTCTTTTGCAGTTGATCAAAGAATGGTCCCCGAAGAAATCTAATCAATTTAAGTTGGTAACAGGTGTAGGTAGGTATTGGAAATCGGATGTTACCAAACTTCAGTTTAATAAATACGCACTTCCCACATATGATCAAATTGACTTTGACTTCTATTGGATTCACAAAAAGAAAATTTCATTGGAATACCTTTTTGTGTATAAGTTTGCCATAGGAAACACTTATGAGCAGGCAGCTTATATTTTGAATAAGGTAGATATGACCTCCCATAATCTGGTACTCAATTATAATTTTTAAGCCATCAAGGAAGGGTTTTATGAGTTTTAAAGCTTAATTTTGGTTAATTTGAAGGTGATTTTTGGAGTGTGATTTTTTCCTTAATTGATAATTTAAAGAGATAGTATTGGTCAAATGATTAACAAATAACGATATGAAAAATTTAATAGTAATTTTCGGACTGCTGTTATTTTCCGTCTCCAGTTGCGCTCAAGAAAATAAAACTTCAGCAGTGAAACAAGAGTCTCAGGAGACTATTTCTCAAAGGTTAAACAAGTTATCAGCTTCAGAATTAAAACAAGTGATAATGTCCAAAGCGGATATTATTTTGTTAGATGTGCGTACCCCTGGGGAATTAGCAAGTGGTAAATTAGAGGGGGCTATTTCCATTGATTATAATGCAGAGGGCTTTGAGGAAAAAGTTCAGAAACTTGACCCAAATAAACAGATTTATGTGTACTGCAGATCAGGACGGAGAAGTGAGAAAGCATCAGAAATTTTATCAAAATTCGGTTTTGAGGTTTTTGACTTAAAAGGAGGGATTCTTAGTTGGGAAGAAGAGGGGTATAAGATTGTTAAAGAGTAAGTTAGAAGATATTCTGGAGGAGAAAATCAGGGATTTATCTTTTTTACAAGAGTAAAATTAAAAAAGGAGGACTACAAATCTTGAAAGGAATTGTAGTCCTCCTTTTTTTAAATTTTATTGATTTACAGTTTCTTTCTTGTTTTTAACGTGTTTTTCAAGCCATTGGTCTTGTTCCCAAAGTAAATGCAATATCGATTCTTTTGCTCTGTAACCATGACTTTCTTTAGGAAGAATTACTAAACGAACAGTGGCTCCTAATCCTTTTAATGCATTGAAGTATCGTTCACTTTGCATAGGGTATGTTCCGGAATTATTATCCGCCTCCCCATGAATAAGTAAAAGAGGGGTTTTCATTTTGTCAGAATGCATGAAAGGAGACATTTCATAATAAATCTCCGGGGCGTCCCAGTAAGTTCTTTCTTCAGATTGGAAACCAAATGGAGTTAAAGTTCTGTTGTAAGCACCACTACGGGCGATTCCCGCTGCAAATAGATCAGAATGACTCAAAAGGTTCGCCGTCATAAAGGCACCATATGAATGTCCACCCACAGCTACTCTTTCTCTGTCAATGTATCCTAATTTGTCCACTGCATCGATGGCAGCTTTAGCATTCCCCACTAATTGCTTTACAAAGGTGTCATTTGGCTCTTCGTCGTCTTCCCCAATGATTGGGAAAGCGGCATCATCGAGAACTGCATATCCTTTTGTTACCCAGAAAATTGGAGATCCATACCATGGATATGTGAACTCATGGTCAGAAACAGTGACTTGTCCAGCACTGGACTTGTCCTTAAATTCCCTAGGGTAGGCCCACAAAATCATAGGTACTTTTTCCTTTTTGGTTTTGTCATACCCTAAAGGTAGATATAGGGTAGCTGATAACTCCACTCCATCCTCTCTTTTATATTTAATTACCTCCTTATGAACATTTTCAAGGCTTTTAAAAGGATTCTCCGTGAAGGTGATTTGTTGTGGAGCCTTTTTGGATTTGATGTTTCTCAGGTAGTAATTCGGATAGGTATTCTTGGATTGAATACTGGTAAGGATAAGCCCTTTTTTGATATCGATCTCATTATGTATCCTTTCCAGACTATTTTTTCCATCTGCTCGCCAAAGTCGCACTTTTTTACCAGTTTTTAGGTTTAAGCGATCGATAAATGGTCTGATGCCTTCTTTTGAATACCCTCTCCCGTTTAAGTAGACATTTTTCCCATCCATTTCTAAAACTGATAGACCATATTGGTTTCTTTTAGTAACAAAATCCCCTGGGTCATTATACCGATCTTGATAATTCCTTTCACTAAGTACCTTGGGTGCAATGTTGTTGTTTGATGGGTTTATCAGGTAAGTTTTTTGCATTCGTGTGTTCCACCAGTAGTCATAAACAACGGCTGTGTTGTCGTTTCCCCATGTTGCACCTCCATACCGGTTCGTAGTTTTCATAAGCTCACGAGGTTCTCCATTAAAAGGAGCGTCAAGTTGGTAAAGGGCGTCTCTGAACTCCACTTCATTTTCAGGATCTCCTTCATCAAGGGCTTCTGCCCAAACCACTGTAGATGATTTATCACTTCTCCACCTTAAGTTACGCTTTCCCTTTCGGACAGCCATAAAACCTTTTGGTAAGTCCTCTATTAAAGGAACTTTAAGAAGGGTTTTAACTTCTTGTCCGTTCTTGTCATAAACAACTGTGGTAGAAGGGAACCGATAAAATGGTACCAGATAGGAAAAAGGTTTTTCAATGGTAGACACCATCACATAATTTCCATCAGGAGAAAAATAGATGTCGTCGTACATGGCAGGTTTTTTCCATTTTGTTTTTTCCCCTGTTAGGGAAACCTTGTAAAGGTCAGATAAAACCAGCTGTTCAAAATTGAATTCATCGGCTTTATCTTTTAAAAGGTCTTGATAGGTTCTGTTTTGTGCCTTTTTCCCATCATTTACGGATACCCTTGGGCCCTGTGGTATAGCAGTAGTCTTATCGATTAAAGGCTTTCGATTTTCAGGTAGCACTTTAACCAATAGTTCTTCTCCATTTCTAAACCAGGTAAAAGGTCTTCCGGTGTTAGCATTTAAATTATCTGAAGTTAGTTTTTTTGCAGTTGCCGTGTTGATATCCAGGATCCACAATTCTATTCCCTTTGTGGTGTTATTCGTAAAAGCTAATTTACTTTGATCCGGGGACCAGCTGTAATTGGATAAAAGACTGTTTTCAGGAAGTCCTTTTACGGTAACTACTTCTTTCTTCCCTACTTCCTGTATAGATATTCCTGTGGAATAGCTTTGTCTGCTAGAAATATTAGTGACAGGATCAATTCTTAATCCGGCGAGTCTGAGTTCTTTTTGAGATAATTCTGCAATGCTTTTATAGCGATTTCTTTCAAGTAAAATGATGTGACTTCCTTTGTTGTTGACAAAAATTGAAGGAGTCATGGGGGCGTCTGCCAAATCAAGAATAGCCTTGTCGGGCTTTTGATATTGGATGTCTAACTGAGAAAATGCTTTTGGTAATGAAAAAACCAGCATTAAACATATGAATAGAATTTTTTTCATAGGATAGATGTTTTGAGTGGTAATGAAATGATTTTGTGGTAAAGTATGAAT
>NZ_SMMB01001101.1 GCF_009711365.1 Xanthovirga aplysinae
ATCAAACATCATTTTTAGAACGAATAACTCTTATATAAACGGGGTGATCCATTTTATAGACTTTGAAAATGCGCAGGTTTTTGCAACTATTTATCATAATTTAAATGTCTTTGAAAGATCACTACGAGAATACCTGGCCTTTAATGGTTTAAATGATACGATATACCTTGATTACTTAAAAAATTATAAACGTAATAAAAAGGGAAGTGAAGATTGGGCCGAAAAAAGAATTGAAGCACTTGAATTCAAAAAGCTCATTGATGAAAATAGAAAGCCTTTTGAAAATCTATATCTAAATGAGTTAATGGAATTTTCCCTTTCTTCTTACCATAAGGAAAATTCTAATCAAAAACTGGATTTATCCTTTCTTAAGGAAAAAGTACTGATCAATAAAGGAAATAAGCCTAGATTTCAGCTCATAAATCAATTAAGAAATTATATTATGCACCATCACGATATTTCAGGTGAATCCTCAGAAAACCTTCATAATTTCTCCCATTTTCAGACTTTTTATCGATTAGTACTAAATTTAAAAGAGACTTTTTCTTTTTTAGCCAAAAGAACCATAAAAATGGAGCGAGCTAGAGCAAATGGACTAAATAATAAAAGGCTCCAATTTATTTCAGCTATGGACAAAACAGAAATTAGGGATTACTTTTATAAATTGATTTAATGCGCAATTTTAAATAGAAAAATTAAATAGAGTAATTTCCTGATTCTTTATCTTAATTGTTATAAAACAGGGTGCAAAAAAATATGCCTGGAATCCTTTATTATTTATGATAAAACTATTCCTCTTTTAGGAGTTCAAAAAGTATATTTTTGCAGGGCAACATAATTCACCCAAGCACACTTATATTCCCTTTCCTATTTCCTGCCATTCAAGCGCTCATACACCTTCTTCATCAGCATATCTTTTACCACTCCTCCCAGCTCCTGATCATCCATAATTTTATTGAAGATCTCCTGATTTTGTCCCATACGATCAATCATAATATTCATATAGACATCATCAAAAACGAACTTAAAATTTTCTTGTGTATTAGAGGTAGCAGAAGATTGAAGCTGTTCATTCTGTACACAATCTTCTTCCATCTGGTCAAAGAATAGTTTGTCAGCCTCTTTAAACTCTGTACCAAAGCGTTTATTCAGAGTATCCACAATTTCAGACAATAAAGCTTCCTCCTCTTTCTTGGAACGAATACCCGCTTCCCCACTATTTTCCAAACCGTATTCCCCTTGACTTTCCAACACTATACTTTGTTCACTGATCTTTTGCAAACGGTAGTACTCCAATTCTACCTCACCCCCTAATTGAAAGCGATCTGTTTGATCTTTTTTAGGTAACTTTTTTAACAGGAACCGACAATAGGTAAACAGCTTCTCCAATTCTACATCGGTGAAAGGCATAATCTGTGTAAGGAAGGAATATGCACGACAAAAAACCTGTATCGCATGTTTTAAATCGTCCTGAGTAATTTTACCGGAGGTATCACCTTCTTCCGGTAAAAGAAGGAACCGTTCAACTGCCGGATCGATTAATGCATTTAATTTCCCCTGAGCGGATTTAGAAAGTGTTTCTTGAGATTTGAAGAATAAATTACAAAAATTATCCACTTCCGATTGCCAGATGATTTGAGCTTCTTCAATGATTCCTTTTAAGTCGTACAAACGATTAGGATCCGTGGTAGAGTCCACGGTAGTCGCCTCATAATAAGGCTGGAATGCTTCTTGAATTTCTTCAGCTTCATTAGCAAAATCCAAAATAAAAGTATCCTCTTTTCCTCTTGTCGTCCTGTTTAAACGGGATAAGGTTTGTACAGCCAATACCCCACTTAACTTCTTATCCACATACATAGAATGAAGTTTGGGTTGATCGAAACCGGTTTGGTATTTCGCAGCAACGATGAGGATTTGATAAGCTTCCGTTTCAAAATGCTTTGGTAATTCGGATTCCTTAATTTTATTAATTTCTGCTTCCGTCACTCCGTCTGGATAAGAATCACTAATTAATTTACCGGAGAAAGCTACCAAAGTATTGATCTTATACCCCTTCTCTTTGATGTAGTGATCAAATTCTTCTTTATAGCGTAAAGCGTGAAGCCTAGAAGAACAGACTACCATGGCCTTGGCTTTACCTCCGATTTTAAGAGCAACTACTTTCCGAAAATGCTCTACCATCACCTCCGTTTTCTGTGCAAGGTTATGAGGATGAATGGATAAAAACCTTGCAATAGCTCGGGAAGCTTGTTTTTTGTTAATGTTCGGATCTTCTTCTATAGCCTTATTAAGCTTGAAATATGTACTATAAGTAGTGTAATTCTTCAGTACATCAAGAATAAAACCTTCCTCAATAGCTTGTTTCATAGAGTACCAATGAAAAGCTTTAGGAATCCCTTCTTCATTCGGGGTACCAAATACCTCAATGGTTTTCGTTTTAGGAGTTGCCGTAAAAGCAAAGAAGGAGAGATTCTCCTGTTTTCCCCGGGCCTGCATACTTCTTCTGATTTGATCCTCCGCATCCTCATCCAGATTTGAGGAGAGTTCTTCTGCTTCCGCTTCTTCCAAGGATTTTGCAGAAAGCACTTCTTTCATTTTTTTTGTTGCTTCTCCCCCCTGACTGGAATGTGCTTCATCAATGATCACCGCATAATTGCTTCGTTTTAATTCTCCAATTTTTTCTAATATGAAAGGAAACTTTTGAAGGGTAGTAATGATGATGTTAGAACCTGCACTTATAGCATCTGCTAGTTGCTGAGAAGATTTATCGATTTTAACCACCACCCCAGCTTTATGCTCAAACTGGTAAATGGTATTTTGCAACTGGGAATCCAATACCTTACGGTCCGTGATAACGATGACCGAATCAAAAACCCGCTTATCAAAACCATTGTGTAGGGAAGAAAGACGATAGGATAACCAAGCAATGGAATTCGATTTTCCTGAACCTGCTGAATGCTGTATGAGGTAGTTCTTTCCTGCCCCATGAACTTTAGCATCTTTTGCCACTTCTCGCACTACATCCAACTGATGGTAGCGGGGAAAAATAAGGATGTCGTCTTCATTAATGTGAAGAAATTTGGCAATGATATCCAAGAGGCTGTCTTTGGTCCAAACGTATTCCCAAAGGTAAGCTGTTCTGTAACCATCGGGATTAGGTGGGTTCCCTGCTCCATTTTCATTCCCCTGATTAAAAGGCAGGTAGAAGGTGTTTTTTCCTGCTAGCTTGGTGCTCATAAAACATTGATCGCTATCTACTGCAAAATGCACCAATGCTCTTTTTTTGTATTTAAAGATGGGTTCAGAAGGTTCCCGATCAAAAACATATTGTTTTTTAGCGTTTTGCACATTTTGTCCTGAAAACTGATTCTTGAGTTCTATGGTAGTGATAGGAAGTCCATTCAGCACCAAGACCATATCCAAGGAATTCTTTCCTTTACGCTCATAATATAGCTGACGAACTACCTTCAGCTCATTCTTTTCATAAAGGGCAAAAGCATCAGGATTTAAAGCACTTTCGGGATGGAAGTAAGCCATTTGAAATTTTACTCCGTAATCGGTAAAACCCTTTCTAAGCACATCCAAAGCCCCACGAAGTTCTAACTCTTTGAGTAGACGTTTAATCACTTTGGCTTCTACCTCTGTTTTATGGATGCTAGCAATCTTTGCCCAAGCTTTGGTTTGAGAGGATTGTAGAAATTCAGTGATATAAGAAGGAAAAAAACCTAAATCCGCATCAAAATCATGGGAAGAACCCTTGCTATATCCTCCCTTTTCTAAAAGGGAAGCTTCAATATTTTCTTCAAAAGTAAGTTCGGTGTGTATCCCTAGAGCCATAGCAATCCTAATCTTTCTAAAAAACAGTACCTAAGTCCGCTTAGGTACTGTTTCACGTTCTTTAAAAAGACACAAAATACTATATTCCCTTGAGATTACATATCAGTTGGAATGCTTATTTTATCTTTTAATTACTTTATTTCCTCTAAAACCTCTTCTCTTACATCTATTTTCCCTAAAACCACTTCAGAAATAAAGGCGGTTTTGTATTCTTTCAATAATTCTATTTCTTTTTGGGTTTTGCTGATGAGGTTTTCGAATTCATGAAGAGTCTCCTCTAGACTTTTTGTTATTTCTTTTTGTTCATGGTAAGGAGGTAAGAGAATTTTGTACTTCCCAACAGCTTCCTGTGAAATCCCATAAAATGTAGTACCTGTTTTTGTTAATTCAACATGAATTTTAAAATTCTCTGATTGTAATTGATAATATAAAAACTTAGGATAATAAGATTTCTCCAAGGCCCTAAAAACCAATAAATGACTATTTAGAGATGCTTTATTAGGAAGATCTCCCACAAAAAGTAATTTTCCAATAGTGCCATCTTTGGTCATCAATACATCTCCAACTTGAAGTTGAATTTCAGGAGCTTCATTATATCTTTCTTCACTTATATGATAAACTTCATTCCATCGAATTTTCCCATCCTTAAAATTCATTCCTGTAATCAAATAAGGAAGATTTTTATCCTCAGAAAATTCACTTTGTTTTAACCCTTGCCAACCAATCCGCCCCTTCATATAGGACACTCTTTTAAACTTTTTCACCTCCCAATGACTTGGAATCTCCTCCAACCATTCGATACCAGAATCCTTCATGGGAACATTGGGATCTAAACCTTTGGTTACTGCCTGATTGATGGTTGCAGTTTTCTCTTCTTGGTAAAGGGTGATGAGTTGTTGTTTTTTAGCAATTAGACTGTCTATTTCTTGGGATTTGTGGTCGAGGTAATTTGCTATTGAAGTAGATTCATGACAATCTTTGGGGACAGGAACCATCAAGTTGTTATACTTATCTGCTCCTATATTTTGTATTGTAGCCTGTTGAAAGATGCTTTTCTTCCAATTTTCATAGAAATTAGATTTTGTCAAATAAGCTAAGAAGGAACTATTTATTAGATTCTTTTTGACAGAGGCTTTAATTAAATAACCTGCAAAACATGCATCTCCTGAAAAACCTTTAAAAAGAAAGGTTTTACCAACAGTAGCTCCACTTCGAGCAAACAACAAATCACCTTCTTTTAGTAAATAATCTTTAGCTATTTCCAGAGGAAGAGATTTAAAAGTATCATTTCTCAAATTACCGTCCTTGCCAAAATCAGTAATTCTTATATATCTTGGATTGGCAGGATTTTCATCGTTTGCTGATTCATTTGCCCCATATTTCAGCGGTTCCTCAACGAGGTGTTTGAGCCTTTTTACCTCCCAATGACTTGGAATCTCACCAATCCATTCAATTCCACTGTCTTTGTACTCACTATATTTCTTCATCACTTATGCCATTACCTTTGATACCATACCATTGGTTTCTTCTTCCAAAGCCAATATATCGGCTTTAATTTCCCCCAAGGAACGAAGGGGCTGGTATTCATAAAAATACTTGGTGAAATTGATTTCATAGCCCACCAAAGATTTCTTTTCATCAGTCCAAGCGTCCGGTACATGGGGCAAAACCTCCCGCTGCATATAGTCGGTAATATCTTCTTTTAAAGGAACATTTTCAGTATCTCTTAACTTAGCATCTGCTTTAGGATTCCCCTTTCTATCTACTACTTTCTTACCATTCTCATAAAGTGGTCGTTCCACCGTGAGTTTGTGGTAACCAAAATCTTCATTATCGAATATCTTACAATATTTCCCTTCCTCAAAACCACCATAAATTTCGGTAATCTCTCGTATTTGTTCTTCAGAGAGCTCATTTCGTTTGCTACCCAATGACTTACTCATTTTTTGAAAAAAGTCCACTGCATTAATCAGTTGCACCTTTCCTTTGCGCTCTCCTGCTTTTCGGTTATTCACCACCCATATATAAGTACTGATACCTGTATTGTAAAAGAGCTGATTAGGTAGGGCAATGATAGCTTCCAACATATCACTTTCAATGATCCATTGTCGAATACTGCTTTCGTTCTTTTTGGAAGAAGGAGAACCGGAGAAAAGAGGAGAACCATTAAAGACGATAGCTAGTTTGGAACCTTTTTCATCCTGTTTCATCTTGGAAATCAAGCTCATCAAAAACAAAAAGGAACCGTCACTTTTTGCAGGTAATCCAGCACCAAATCGTCCACCATGTCCTAATTCGTCATGTTCTTCCTTTACCTTCTTGTAAATTTTATCCCATTTAACACCAAAGGGAGGGTTGGTAATCAGGTAATCGAAGGTTTTTCCTGCCAATTGATCTTCTGAAATGGAATTTCCTTTCTTGATATTGGAAGCATTCTGTCCTTTAATAAGCATATCCGATTTACAAATGGCATAAGATTCGGGATTGAGTTCCTGTCCAAATACTTCCAAACGGGCATCAGGGTTAAGTTCGTTAAGGTATTCTTCTGCTACGGATAACATACCGCCTGTTCCTGCACAACAATCGTAAATGGTTTTCACAATGCCTTTTTTGGTCAGGATATCTCGGTCATTTAAAAACAAGATGTTAACCATCAAGCGAATCACTTCTCTTGGAGTAAAGTGTTCTCCTGCCGTTTCGTTAGAAAGTTCAGCAAACTTGCGAATGAGTTCTTCGAACATATAACCCATTTCCATGGAGCTGATGGTCTCTGGATGGAGATCAACTTCCTGAAAACGCTTCACCACTAAAAAAAGCAGGTTATTATCGTCCATCTTACTGATCTGGTTATCGAACTCAAACTGTTCAATTATTTCACGGGCATCCTCTGAAAAACCGTTGATATAGTTTCTTAGGTTTGCTGCAATGTTGTTGGGATCAGCTACCAACTTATCAAAATCAAATTTACTTCGGTTATGGAATTTATAACCTGCTACCTTATTTAAAATAGGATCGACATTATCCACGGTCAAGGTTTCCGCCATGCTAAGCACCTTTTCTTTAGTGTTCTCCAAAACACAATCCAACCTTCTGAGGACCGTAAGGGGAAGGATCACTTTACCGTAATCCGACTGTTTATAATCTCCCCGTAGCAGGTCTGCAATGGACCAAATAAAATTCGCAGATTCCTTGAAATTCTTCATGCTATATCTTCAAAAAATATCGTTTATTCCTCGCTTAAAAATAAAAAGTTTAAAGGTAGTAGAATTTGGGGATTTAGGAAAGAGCAAGAGAAAAAGAGAAAAGCTCTTAATTAAAAGATGGTTGAGGTGTTAAAATATCTACTTCAATAATGGTTTGAAATCCCCTATACAACCCTTATATTTATTCCTTATTTTTTACCAAAACTCCCTATGACTTTTTTAGAACTAGCAAAAGAAATTTTAAACAAAGAAGAAAATCCACTTTCCGCTAATGAAATTTGGCGGAAAGCATCAGAAGAAGGCTTAGTCGAAGAGTTGGGAAGCAATGGGAAAACCCCTTCCGCCACCCTGGCAGCTCACCTTTACGTTATTTCAAGAGATAATCCGGAAGGCCCTTTTAAAACCGTAGGCAAAAGACCCAAACGTTTTTATTTAGCAAAAAAAGAATATAAAAACCTACAAGCCTATGAAGAAGGGCAGATCATAGAAGAGGAAAAGCCAAAATACGAAACAAAATCATTTTTAGAGAAAGACCTTCACCCTTACTTGGCACATTACGCCTATTACCACCTGAAATGCCATACCAAAACTATTAATCACTCTAAATCCAGCAAGAAATCCTATGGTGAATGGGTACATCCCGATATGGTTGGCTGCGTTTTTCCAATTAATGAATGGGAAGAGGAGGTGCTAAACCTAAGTTCAGCCATCGGCAATACCTCCGTAAAGCTTATTTCTTTTGAACTAAAACGGAGCCTTAACTTTTCCACCCTTAGAGAAAAGTTTTTTCAAACCGTCTCCAATTCTTCTTGGGCCAACGAAAGCTATTTGGTAGCAGCAGAAATCTCAGAAGAGGAAGATTTTCGCGAAGAACTCTCCCGACTTTCCTCAGCCTTTGGCATAGGAATTATTCAACTCAACCTGGATAACCCTAACGATTCCAAAAGACTATTCTCGGCTAAAGTTAAAGAAACACTCGATTGGGACACCATTAACAAACTTACCATGAATAAGGATTTCAAAGAATTCCTTAAGCGTATTCGAATCGATTTGAAAAGCAATGAAGTC
>NZ_SMMB01000382.1 GCF_009711365.1 Xanthovirga aplysinae
AAACCATCAATTTCTTTAATCAATTCAGTTCACTTTAATTTATTATGAAAAAGCTATTCTTAATTGGGTTTGCGAGTCTTTTTGTTTCAACTTTTGCTACAGCTCAAAATTCCTCAACCGTTTATCAAACTGGAAACAATTCTGCTTCTGTGAACCAACAAGGAGTAAATGAATCTACAGTTACTCAAAGCAGTGTAGATGGTGACCTAGCAAACAATGCCACGGTTTCTCAAATTGGGGGAAATAATATTTCCATCATTAGCTCCAATGGAGATGGAAATGAAGTAGAGGTGGATCAAAAAGGGAACAATGATAACGATCAATCAGCTGATATAGGATACTTCAACATTGCTAATGTATCACAAGATGGAGATGCTAACTCCGCAAAAGTAGAAAGCGATGGTGATGACAACATCGCTATTATTAACCAAGTAGGGAACAGCAATGAGACCACTATTGACCAAGGTGTGGGGCGCTCACAAAGGAATATTGCTTGGGTAGATCAAAACAGTCTTGGTACTTCTGGTAATACTGCCAAAATAACCCAGCGTTATGATGATAATTATGCTGAAATATCTCAGGTGGGTGATAATAATACGGTTAAAGTGAACCAAAATACAGGTGATAATGAGCCTGCAATGGGTAGCTTTGCTTACTTTGTTCAATCCGGAAATGGAAATAATGGCATAATTGATCAGGATGGGAGAAATAATGCTTTAGAATCCTACAGTACAGGCAATGACAACTATGTTAGAATTAAACAAAATGGCAACTTCAATGGGGCATTTGTTGTCCAATCAAGTGATAATAACTCCACCAACATTAACCAAACCGATGATAATAATTATGTAACTAATGGGCAACTAGGGATTGGAAATATCGGAGATTTCACCCAAACAGGTTTCTCTAACGAAGCCCATGTGGAGCAAAGAGGCGATTCTGATGAAGTTACGGTATTGCAGGAAGGTGATGACTATGTAAATGGCTTCCAAAGAGGTGTAGGTGAGGGAAATATGACAATAATTCAACAAAATGATGGCGTAAACAGTGCATATTTCACTCAAGAGGGAGAATTTAATGAATTGACAATCACCCAGGGTGGTGGAGATAACCGAACAGAGGCTTCACAATATAATGAAGGAAGCATAGCGAATATCGTTCAAAATGGTACGGGTAACGAGTCCATATCTATACAATCTGGAGGCGTATTTGGAACATCTAATTCTTTAAATGTCCAGCAAACTGGTAACAATAATCTTAGTATCATTAACCAAAATGGTAACAACACAGCTGTTGTGACTCAAAATAATTAAACATAAGATTTACTTTTAAGTT
>NZ_SMMB01000552.1 GCF_009711365.1 Xanthovirga aplysinae
AAAAAAATAATTACCAAAGCCCTTCTTTTTATTATGTTGTTTTCCAGTAATTGTACTTTAATGGAAGAGGTAAATCCAGAAAACCCTGTGGAAGTGAAGGGAAAAATATTGGAGAAAAGTTGTGAAGGAAAAAACACTTGGCTAATTCAACTTTCTGAAGAAAAGTTGGGGGCTTTAGCTTGGTATGACCAAAAGAGTAAAACGACCTATTCAAATGTAATCGAGCTCATTAATCTTCCTGCCAAATATTCCATAAAAGGGGAAACCATATCTTTTAAAGCCAGAATGGCCACTTTTAAAGAGACTTCAGAAAAAACTTCATTTCATGAAGAATGCTCCCACCTTCCTCTAGCTTTCTTTTTAGAAATTAAGGATTAAAAAAAGCCTCAGAATTGCTGAGGCTTTTAGATATTGGTAAATTCATTAATCTCTTTAATTGGTCACAGCCATCAAAAGATCATGCTTGGTAATAATGTGAACCCTATTTTTCTCATCCCTTACCAATACAGCGGGTTTTTCACCATTTAAGTAAGAAGTCAGAACATCCAAGGTCTCATTCATTGCTACAAATTGTAATGGTTTATCCATTACTTTCTTTACAGCTTGTTCCTTTAATTCAGGATCTTCAATCAAAAGAGTAAGGACTTTACTATCCGATACACTACCTACAAAATGATTTTCATTATCCGTAACTGGCAATTGGGAAACCCCACGATCATTTAATAATTTTACAGCCTCTCCAATTTTCATATCATCAGAAACTGTCAAAAGGGTATCCTGTCCATTTTTCTGTCTAATGACATCCTCTGCTGTGGCAAATTCACGTTTTTCAAGGAATCCGTGCTCTTTCATCCAGTTGTCATTGAACACTTTTCCTACATAGCGTGTACCGTGGTCAGGCAAAATAATGACCATTACATCATCCTCTTTCAAGTTTTCTTTAGCGTATTCAATGGCACCATGTACGGCAGAACCACTTGACCAACCAACGAAGATTCCTTCTTCACGAGCCAATCGCCTGGTCATAATAGCGCCGTCTTTATCGGTAACTTTAACAAAGCGATCAATCAGGTCAAAGTTCACATTTTTTGGCAAAATGTCTTCTCCAATTCCCTCTGTTAGGTAAGGATAAATTTCATTCTCATCAAAAACCCCCGTTTCCTTGTATTTCTTAAAGACAGAACCGTAACTGTCAATTCCCACTGAAATAATATCGGAATTTTGCTCCTTCAAAAATTTAGCCGTTCCACACATTGAACCTCCTGTACCCACACCAGCTGCATAATGGGTTATTTTACCTTCGGTTTGTTCCCAAATTTCAGGACCGGTAGTTTCATAATGCGCCTGGGCATTACCAGGATTATCATACTGATTCGGATAAAAGGAATTAGGGATTTCCTGATTGAGTTTTTTTGCCACTGAATAATATGAACGTGGATCATCCGGTTCCACATTAGTAGGGCAAACAATTACCTCAGCACCCACTGCACGCAATATATCTATCTTTTCTTGCGATTGTTTATCAGCCAATGTAAAAATACATTTATAACCTTTGGAAATGGCTACCAAAGCCAGGCCCATTCCTGTATTTCCAGAAGTTCCTTCGATGATAGTCCCTCCTGGCTTCAGTATACCTGCTTTTTCGGCTTCTTCAATCATTTTCAAAGCCATCCGGTCTTTCATAGAATGTCCCGGGTTAAAATATTCGGCTTTCACCAGGATTGTTCCCTTTACACCCTCACAAACCTTATTCAATTTGATCAAGGGTGTGTTTCCAATTGTTTCTATTATGGAATTGTAGTACATAAAAAATATGTTAATATATTTCGATAAGAAGAAGGTGAAGCAAAATTAGGAAGAATTCTTTCAAAATTTCACATTCAAGTGGGTATATCTTCCCATCTTTCTCTTTTTCAGTAATAAAACGATACTTAGCCCTCCTTCTTATCCCCAAAATGTCAATCTTTCCCCTTACCCAAACCTCAAATTAGCAAAGGCTTTAAACGTTATTATTATGTATAGAGTTAAAACGAAATAAAAAGAAATATGAAACCTTATAATACTCCCATTTCCGAAAAGATTAAAGAATTGAAAAAAGAGGGTTTCACTAAGGAGTTTAGGTTTTCCCATAATCATTTGGTGGAAGAAAGAAGTCATGCGATTTACCTAAGCAGCCAAATAAAAACCATTAAAGAATATCGTATCGAAAATAAGGAAAACCCTTATGATGATTTTTTTATTTATGCCGTCCACTGTAAGGATGGAACTAAAGGCACCCTTTTTAACCTTCACTGTAGAGAAGAAGACGAGTATTTGGATGAC
>NZ_SMMB01001186.1 GCF_009711365.1 Xanthovirga aplysinae
TTTAATATTTTTGCTTAAATTGCCCCCTTGTAAAACTCAACTTTCACTATATATTTATGGCTGAGGGAATTAATGAATCGATTATCCCAATTAACATAGAGGATGAAATGCGTGGAGCTTACATCGACTATTCCATGTCGGTGATTATTTCCAGGGCACTTCCTGATGTGAGAGACGGATTAAAGCCGGTACATCGCAGAGTGCTCTTCGGAATGCAGGAATTAGGCGTCCATTATAATAAATCTTATAAAAAGTCTGCCCGTATTGTGGGGGAGGTGTTAGGTAAATATCACCCTCATGGTGATACCTCAGTATATGACACCATGGTGCGAATGGCCCAAGAATGGTCCCTAAGATACCCTTTGGTAGATGGACAGGGAAATTTTGGCTCCATTGATGGAGACTCCCCGGCAGCTATGCGTTATACGGAGGCTCGACTAAAAAGAATTTCTGAAGAATTATTAAATGATATTAATAAGGAAACGGTTGATTTTGAGCCTAACTTTGATGATTCCCTAAAAGAACCCTCTGTTTTACCTGCCAAATTGCCTACTCTACTTTTAAATGGTGCTGCAGGTATTGCTGTAGGGATGGCCACAAATATGGCCCCACACAATTTAAGAGAAGTGGTAGATGGTATTTGTGCCTATATTGACAATAAGGAGATAACCGTAAGTGAATTAATGCAATTCATTACCGCTCCAGATTTTCCAACTGGAGGAACTATTTACGGGTATTCAGGTGTAAAGAATGCCTATGAAACCGGAAAAGGCCGGGTGATAATGCGGGCAAAAGCTACCACTGAAACCACCAAAACCGGCAGAGAACAAATTGTTGTTACTGAGATTCCTTATCAGGTCAATAAAGCCAGCATGATTGAAAAAACTGCTCAGCTGGTTAATGAAAAGCGCCTAGAGGGAATTTCTGATATTCGAGACGAATCAGACCGAAACGGTTTACGGATTGTATACGAGCTGAAAAGGGATGCTATTTCAAATATTGTCTTAAATAATCTCTATAAACACACTCAGCTTCAATCTTCTTTTGGAATCAATAATGTGGCTCTGGTAAAGGGACGGCCACAAATTTTGAATCTAAAGGACATGATTCAGCACTTCGTTGATCACAGGCATGATGTGATTGTACGACGTACCGAATTTGAGCTGAGAGAAGCAATGAAGAGAGCTCATATATTAGAAGGCCTCCTTATTGCGTTGGATAATCTGGATGAAGTCATTAAATTGATTAGAGAGTCAAGAGACCCTGAAATTGCCAGAGAAGGATTAATGTCGAATTTTAATCTTTCGGAAATACAGGCCAGAGCCATACTCGATATGAGACTTCAGCGTTTAACTGGTCTTGAAAGAGACAAAATTGTAAATGAATACGAGGAAGTTAAGGCCACTATTAAAGAGCTGGAATTCATTTTAGCCAATGAAGACAAAAGGATGCAAATCATTAAGGATGAGCTCCTGGAAGTCAAAGAAAAATATGGTGATGAGCGCAGGACAGATATAGTTCATAGTGCTGAAGATTTCAAAATGGAGGATATGATTCCTAATGAGGAAATGGTAATCACTATTTCTCATGAAGGATATATTAAACGTACTCCATTGACTGATTATAGAACCCAAGGAAGGGGAGGAGTAGGTTCAAGAGGAGCTACTTCCAAAACAGAAGACTTCACCGAACACCTTTTTGTGGGGTGGACTCATAATTATCTATTGATTTTCACCGAATTTGGTAAAGTATTCTGGTTGAAGGTGTACGAAATTCCTGAAGGTTCAAAAACGGCAAAAGGACGTCCTATTCAAAACCTGATCAATATAGAACAGGGCGATAGTGTTCGTTCGGTGATTAATGTTGAAAGTCTAGAAGATGAAGACTATATTAACAATAATTACTTGATGATGTGTACCCTTAAGGGGACCATTAAAAAGACTTCATTGGAAGCCTATTCAAGGCCACGACAAAATGGAATTAACGCCATCACTATCAATGAAGGTGACCACCTGCTGAATGTGGAATTAACCAATGGGGATAATCATATTATTCTGGCAGCTCAGTCGGGAAGAGCAATTCATTTCCATGAAACTGATGTAAGACCAATGGGTCGAACTGCTGCTGGAGTACGTGGAATTACCTTGGCAAGTGAAGAAGATTCAGTAGTTGGTATGGTTTGTGTAGCTAAAGAAGATGCGCAATTATTGGTAGTTTCGGAAAAAGGATATGGAAAACGCTCAGATGTTTCTGAATATAGAATTACTAAACGAGGGGGTAAAGGCGTTAAAACAATAAATGTTACCGAAAAAACTGGTAAATTAGTAGCTATCAAATTAGTTACGGACGCCGATGACCTAATGATTATTAATAAGTCAGGTATTACCATTCGGATGGAAGTAGAAAATTTGAGAGTTATGGGCCGAGCAACTCAAGGCGTTAGGCTTATTAAACTAGGCGAGGGAGATGAGATTTCTTCTGTAGAAAAAATTGAAAAGATGGAAGAAGAAGTTCCAACGTCTGAAGAATCGGGAGAAGAAGCTTCTCATAATCCGGAAGCAGAAGAAAAACCGAATGAAGAATAATAAAAAATTAAATATTTTTTAACCAATAAAACAAATTATGAAAAAGGTAGTATTAGCTGCATTACTGGCTTCTGCGACATTGACTGTAAATGCACAAAATTCTGCAGTCAGTAAAGCTAGTAAATTCGTCCAAAGTGGTGACTTAGAACAAGCTAAGACTTTTATTGATCAAGCGATAGTAAATGAAAAGACAAGAGATAAGCCAAAAACTTGGTTCACCAAAGGAGAGGTTTATCAGGCTATAGCTTTGGTAGATAGTACTAATGTTAATACAGTATCATTGAAAGAAGCTGTTGCAGCATATAATAAAGCAAAAGAAATGTCTAAGGAAGGATCAACTTATGATTTCTTCTCTAGCAATAAAATTGAGGAGCTTTGGGGGAATTTTGTAAATAAGGGTGCTCAAGCCTATGAAAACAATGATTATGAAACAGCTTTAAAGGGATTTGAAAATTCAACTTTAGTAAAGCCTGCCGACACAACAGGTTATTTATATGGAGGAATTTCCGCTCAACAAGCTGAAAATTATGAAGTTGCTCTTAAAAATTTCTATAGCTTATTAGATTTACAATATTCTGATAAGGAAAGCATCTTCAGTACTGTTATCTACATCGAGCGAAATGTAAATGAAGATAACGACAAAGCTTTGGAGGCTATTCGAATGGCCAGAAAAGAATTTCCAGACAATAAAGATTTTGCAAAGGAAGAAATCAATGTCTTAATTGCTAGTGATAAATCAGAGGAAGCTCTGAAACAGTTGGATGCAGCAATTACGGCAGAGCCAAACAACCCGAACCTTTACTATAGTAGAGCTTATTTAAAAGACGAAATTAAAGATACTGATGGTGCTTTTGCGGATTATAAAAGTGCCATAGCCATTGATCCGGAGTATTTTGATGCCAACTTTAATATTGCAGTGCTTTATTACAACAAAGCTGCAGCTTATTTAAAAGAAGCAAATGAAATGGATCTGAAAACCTATCAAAAAGAAGGGGAGGCTGTTGAAGGAAAAGCAAGAGGGGAATTCAAAAACGCTTTGCCATACTTGGAAAAATGTGCTGAGTTGAAACCAGATGATCAGACCACTCTTCAAACTTTGCAGACAGTTTATACTCAATTGAGAATGAATGATAAGGCTGCTGCAATTGAAAGTAAAATGAAAGATTTGGGTTACCTATAATTCAAATATTTATGCTATAAAAAAAGGAAATCCATATGGGTTTCCTTTTTTTGTGAAATTTCACTAAATGACTGTATTGAGGGTAATAGTTTTCCCCTTTGGCAAGAAATTAATCCTGCAAACTATTTTCCTGCAACAAAACCTTAGAAAGGTATTGAGCAACTCCATTCTCATTATTGGAGGAGATTATTTCTAAATGTGGAAGGGCCTCAATCAGCTTAGAGTCGGCATTTTTCATGATAAGGCCTTTCCCAACCATCCCTAGCATTTCAATGTCATTCTGCCCATCTCCAAATGCTAGGACATTTTCTCTCCTAATTTGTAGACTTTCAAAGAGTTCGGATAGTGAATTGCCTTTATTTACGCCTTTTGGCATTACTTCCAAACAAACCTTTGAAGAAGGATAAATACTTAATTGGTCTCCAAATTTTTGCACTAACCTTGTTTCAAGTTGGGCTAACTCCAAAGGGTTATGAGAATAATAAAACACCTTGTTTATTGTGTAATTCGGCATTTGCTCAAACTCAATAATTTCACACTCAAAACCCGATTCAATATGCATAGCGTTCAGTGCTTCATTTTCTTGTTCAGCAAACCATAATTCATTTTGATAAACATTTGTATAAACTTCCGGATGGGTAGTAATATTTAATAATTTTCGGGAAATGCCTCCTTCTATTTCCCTAGTGGAGATCAACTCACCTTTTTTATTGTAGACCATTCCTCCATTACAACATAGCAAATAGGTTTCTACACCCATTTTTCGACAAAAATGCCGCACATCCACCGGGTGTCTTCCTGTTGCTATAAAAAGATGAATTCCCCTTTCTACTATATTTCTTATTACCTTTTTTGTAAATTTAGTGACTTCATGATTATTATTTAACAAAGTACCATCTAGGTCAATGACCACCGCTTGAATATCCTTCATCCCATTGAATTTTTAAATTGTAAATTTAAGCTTAGGCGTAATTTAAATTGTTAAATTCCCATTAAATTTTACAAACTATTTGTTTAGCAGTTTAGATTTTAATTTGACGGAGCAATTCTCTTTTCTTTAATCTTAATTACCTTTACTGCTGCTTTTTGAATAAAGGTTATATTAATTGGTAAAATGAGAATATTACACACTTCGGATTGGCATATAGGAAAAAAACTGCTAGGGTTTGATTTAGCAATGGATCATAAACTTTTTTTTGGCTGGTTAATTGAAACTATCCGAAAGCAAAAAGTAGACGTATTGGTGGTTGCAGGGGATATTTTTGATCAGGCAAACCCTTCAAAGACATCTGAAAGTGCTTATTATAAATTCCTGATTGATCTACATCAAACTTCTTGTAAACATGTAATCATTACAGGAGGAAATCACGATGGAATTGGTACGCTGGATGCCCCTAAAGAAGTGCTTAAAATTTTGAATGTCACCACGATTAGCAGTGCAACGGAAAATGTAGAAGATGAAATAATAGAAATTAGGAATCAACAGGAAGAATTAGAACTGGTGGTTTGTGCCATTCCATTTCTTAGAGATAAAGAAATCAGACAAGCAGTGGCTGGAGAGTCTTATGACGATAAAATCCAACAAACCCGAGAGGGGATCCTAAGACATTACCAAGTTTTAGGTGAAATATGTGAAAAACGATATTCCCAAGAAACTCCAATTATGGCGACAGGCCATTTATTTGCTCAAGGGGTGAGCAATGAATCGGACAGCGTACGGGACATTCACATTGGAAATCAGGCAGCCATCAATGCTTCTGGTTTTCATGGCCGCTTTGACTATGTGGCCTTAGGGCATATTCATCGACCTCAAAAACTAAGTGCTCCCATGTTAGTGCGCTATTCCGGATCACCGATCCCTCTTAGTTTTACGGAGAAGAATTATGAACATTCCGTTGTACTACTGGAAACCACTCCAGATAGAGAGCGCCTTTTAACCACTACAATTATTTCAGTTCCAGTTTTCCGAAAACTAATTTCAATAAAAGGAAACATGGAAGAAATTTGTCATCAATTAAACAAAATAAAGAGGTTAGGAGAATTACCTACACTTGTTGAAGTGAATGTAGAAGAAGATGAATATAATCCTGGGCTACTTTTAGAATTAGAACAATTAACAGATGAATTTCAGCAGAAAGCTGAAGAAAACCAATTCCAAATAGTAAAGAAGAAAATTTATTTTAGAAAAAAGACTCAGGGGGCCGATGAATTATTCACTGATCTTATTGATATGGAAGAGATGACTGCCGAAAATATTTTTCTAAAACGTCTTTCTCAAGAAGAGATCCCTGAAACGGTAAGTCTGGATCTCCAATTAGCCTTTAAGGAAATAATGGAGACCATACCAAATAAATAAAATATTACTTTTTATTAAGCCTATTTTGAATTTTAGATGAAAATTCTGGTTCTACGATTTAAAAATATAAACTCCTTAAAAGGGGAGTTTACCTTAGATTTTACAAAAAGTTCTATAGCTCAATCAGGCCTTTTTGCAATTACCGGACCTACAGGAGCTGGAAAGTCAACAATACTTGACATTATTACGCTTGCCTTGTTCAATAGGATACCTCGTGTTCCTGTACCTATAACAAAAAATTATATAACAGAAAATGGCGCCATTTTAACCAGGGGAACAAAGGATTGCTTTGCTGAAATAGATTATGAAGTGAAAGGTCGTCAGTATAGGTCCTATTGGAGTATTGAGATTAACCGCCGGGGAAATCTCAATGATTACAAAATGGAGATTTCCACTCTTCCTGAGGGTGAACTAATGGATCTAAAACGTTCAGCTTGTCCAGATAAAAATGCTTCACTGATAGGACTCAATTATAATCAATTTATTAAGGCCATTTTGCTATCTCAAGGAGAATTTGCTCGTTTTCTTAAAGCAAAAAGAGATGAGCGTAGTGATCTACTTGAAAAAATCACCAAAAGTTTCGACTTCCGCCAGATCAGTATTGCGGTTTTTGAACGCTTTAAAGAAGAACAAGAAAAGATTCAACAGAAGAAAAGCCAAATGGAGGGTTATGATCTGTTGCCTGAAGAACAATTAAAAGAAATTGAAAAAGAATTACACCTTAAACAAAGTGAATATTACCAGCAGCAGGAAATCTTTACAAAGTTGCAGGATAAAATTAAACTTTCTCAAACGGCTGAAGATCTCCAAGAGAAGTTGGAGGGTCTAAAGGAGAAGATTGAAACAAATGAAAAAGAAAATCAAGCACAAAGGGAGAATTACCTTAGACTTGACCAACATGAATCGGTTTTGCCGTTACGGCCCAATATTTCTTTATTAAAAGAAAAGATACGGATTCTGCAAATTGATAATAAGAAAATGGCGCAATTTGAGCAGGACCTTAAATCATTTGATTTAAAGCAGAGGGAAACCAAAAATGAATGGGAGAGGCTATCGCTAGCAATTGAGCAGGAAGAGAAGGCTTTTTTTCAACTTAAACAATTGTGCGTCCAAATCGATGCTAAAGACCACCAATTGGATCTTTTAAAACAAAATAGTCGTAATCTCATCTCACAAAAAAATAAAATTACCTCATCCATACAGCAATTCGAGCATGACAAAAAGAATATAAAATGTAAAATTCAAAACGGCCGCTTGGAGATCAATGATCTTGAAACCTGGTTTTCAAATCATGCTGATATTTTATCTCTAACCGAAAATTTTGCATTCCTACAACAAAAAGGGGAAGCATTAAAGGATTTGGAACAAAGCTTTTTAAGAGCCATTAAAGAAAATGATCGCCTTAATCAATCCTTAAAAGGCAAAAAAACGGATGTAAAAGCCAAATATATAAGGAATTTTGTAAAGGAAGCTGAGTCTAACCTTCTAGAAAATAACTCCAAATTAAAAGATAAACAACTGGATTTAAGTCAGTATGAATTACGTATTGAGCTCTTGAATAATTTTCTTCGGAATCACCAAGAACTAATTCAAAAGAAAGATAAACTGTTAAAAATTCAGGCCAAACAGAACAATCATAGAGAACTCCTGGATAAAATTGGTGAGGGACTAAAAACGGCTAATGCTAATAAAGAAATTCTTCAACTTAAATTAGAAGAGCTTCAACTACGCCAACGTCGTTTTGAAATTGAGGCAAGCCTAGAGAAACATAGGGAGAAATTAAAAGAAGGAGAGAAGTGTCCCTTGTGTGGCTCTACACACCACCCCTACAAATTATCCTATGAGAAACAAAAGGATAATTTGGATGATAGCATTTCTAATTCTCAAAAGGAGTTTGAAAAATGGGAAACTCTCCACCAAGATTTAATTCAGCGAAAAATAAAAAATGAAAATGGACTCCTGTTGTTAACCGATCATCTGGAGGAAGGAAGAAAAGAAATCAATGTGCTTGAGAAATTTGGGAATGAAATTCAAAAAGAATTACCAGAGGTCTTCTCAGAAGAAATAGTGAAGAAAATTCATGAATCTCCTGTGTTACAATGTGAAGATTTAATTAGGGAATGGACCAATCAAAAAAAGTTTAAACTTGAATCTGTAAAATTAGAACAAGGTTTGAGTAGACTAAAGCTTATACAAGGCCCTTTAATAAATTACGAAACTCAACAAGTACAATTTTTTCAGGAAACTAATGCTTATTTAAAGAATCAGGATTTTTCTTCTAGTAAACAGGTTATAGATTATTTAGAAAGCCTTAATCAAGAAATAAATTTAAAAAAGGAGAGGGTAGAGGCTTTAAAACAGAAGACCCGAACCGATAAGGAAGTATTAGCAGAAAAACAGCAGCAATCTTTGGCTTTTCTTAAAGAGGAATCAGCTTTGAATGCCCAAATTGTCGGCGAAAAGCAAAAAATCAGTCAAGGGGAGCTAGAAAGGAAAGAATTATTTGGAGATAAACAAACCGCAAAAGAGTTAGAATACGCCCAGGATAAGTTAGAAAATCTGAAGACCCGATGTAGTTCTACTAAAGAGGAGCTTGCAAAAATTAGTAGTCAAATTTCAAGTACAAAGGAACAAAGGAAGCATCTCACGGAAACAATTTCATCTAACCAAAGAAAAATTGAAGAACTTAAGAAAAGAGTTCAAAATGAAATACAACTTATTGGATTTAACAATCTTGACCAGGTAGAAGGCTTTTTGTTGAAATCAAAAGAAGTATTGGAAATAAAAAATAAAAAGGAAAAGCTGAAGGAAGAGCGTATAAACTTATTTGGTAAAAGGGAAGGCTTAAAAGGGCAACTGCAAGATGTGAAAATTTCCCTGGAAAACATTTCTCCCTTAAAGCAATTGGTGGAAGAGGCGAATAATTTTCAAGTCAAGCTCAAAGAGTTATTGGATGAATCAGCCGACTTAAAAGCTACTCTTAGTAAAAACTCTTCCAATAGAAGTGCTTTCGAAAACTTGAAAAATGAACTTCAAAACCTTGAAAATAGCTTTTCAAAATGGAAAATGCTAAATGAGTATATTGGAAGCCGCGATGGCAAAAAATTTAATAACTATGCTCAGGATCTTGTTGTACAGAATCTTCTGGTGTTGGCCAATAGGCGATTAGAAAAACTAAATGATCGCTATCGATTTACCAAAGCTATAAATAATAAGGAATCTTCCGATGATCTTTATGTAATTGATCGCTATATGGGGGATAACCGGAGAAGCGTTCGTACGCTTTCAGGGGGGGAGAGCTTTTTGATGAGTTTAGCTTTGGCCTTAAGTCTTTCAGATATGGCAGGGAAAAATGCTAATATAGAAAGTTTGTTCATTGATGAAGGTTTTGGTACCCTGGATGAAGAGACATTGGATATGGCCATGACCACCTTAGAAAACTTACAGGCAGAAAGTAAAAAAACAATTGGGCTTATTTCGCACGTAGCAGCCATAAAGGAACGAATAGGAGCAAAAATAGAAATACAAAAAGGAAATTCCGGCTTTAGCACTTTACAAATACATTAAACAAAGGGTAAAACCTGTGGTTTTCTTCTTAAGGCGCTTAAAAAGTAATTAATTTTCACCACAGGTTTCGGAATGAAAATATTATTCTTTATACTCTTTGTTTTGCACTGTTCTCTGATGGTGATGGCCCAAACTGAGGAAGTTGATAAAAGCAAAAAACGAAAGGTTAAAAAAGGGAACGACAAAAAACTAAGTGTTAAAAAAATTTATAAAGAATATAAAGCCATAGATGGCCCAGGACTTTTTTATTTGTCCAGAGGTTGGGATATTTTAAATAATAAGGGTCCTCAATTAGCTATTAATATTTGGGGATCACGCTATGCAGACGTCTACTATATGTACGATGTCAGATTATTTAAATCAAAATTTTCTGTACGCCCAGGAATTGGTATCTCTTCTAATCGTTTTAAATTTGCAAAAAAAGTTAAAAATAATACGCTAATTGCTTTAGACCGAGCCCCATCAGAAGTTGTACCTTTACAAACCCTCCAAGGATTTGAAAATATTATGAGGGTTGATAAAAGTCAATTTCAGGTTGTTTTTCTAGATTTAGCTTTTGAGGCCGTTTTTAGGACCAATAGGATTAAACCCAAAAAGGGATTCTTTTTTACTTTAGGAGTTAGGGGTGGCTTGAGGATTGACTCTAAAACTAAAGTTAAATTCCGACAGGATAACAGACCTAAGAAACAAAAAGATAAACAAAAATTTAACTTTAATAATACACGCTTTAGTTTTGGAGCAAAAACTGGTTGGGATTTTATCGGAGTATTTTATTGGTGGACTACAACACCATTATTTGTTAGAGGTCTATCTCCAATAGGAGCAGAAAATACCAATTATATGAATTTTGGTATTGTGGTAGTATTATTTTGAGTACTTAAATGGAGTAGGAGAAGTAATGGAAAATTACTCATTA
>NZ_SMMB01001116.1 GCF_009711365.1 Xanthovirga aplysinae
TCTAAACAATCAGTCCAGAACATTTTGAATAATTAATGTTTTCGATTTGTATTCAATAGTTTAATAATGAGAGAGTTTCAGGGAGTTTATAATGAACCAAGAGATCATTTATGTGCTGAAAGTAAAAGGATGGCGGTTTTCTCCTTTTGGTATTAAACCTCCTATCATACCTCCATATTTCTACATGACCCCCAACATCCCATTCTTTCCCTATTCAATAGGGGGTTTTTAAACCTTTTTCCAATTAGAACTCCCATAAAGCACCTAACTTCACCATAATGATTGGAAAAAAGTCCAAGGGAATCCTTGAGGCCTTTTGAATCAATTCTGTTCGAAAGAAAAATAAATGATTTGGGAAGAGCCCAGCTATTAGTATTAATGGCTTTAAATTGTCTACGACCTGTCCACTTATTGCCCTAACTTTGTATCCACCAAGTTACTCATCCATTGCCTAATTTTAAGTTAGAAAAGCCAGGCGCATTTCCTCAAATAGCTGCATTACCTGATTAATCCAAAAAGTAAATTCTAAAAATCAGCACCTACCGATAAAGCGCTTTACACTTAAAAAATATTTACTCTAATGGACTATTATAAAACCATGAAAACCTATTTATTAATTATTCTACTTGCCCTTTTTGGGTTAAGTGCTCCACCCCTACAAGCTCAACAGTTAGATCCAGTATCCCCTACCTCAACGGACAAGGGTTACCCCACCCTATTTATAAAGGTAGTCGT
The DNA here is from genome assembly GCF_009711365.1 of Xanthovirga aplysinae. Taxonomy (GTDB): domain Bacteria; phylum Bacteroidota; class Bacteroidia; order Cytophagales; family Cyclobacteriaceae; genus Xanthovirga; species Xanthovirga aplysinae. Next base: position 736 of record NZ_SMMB01001116.1, read on the forward strand.
TCCTGAGCAATCGGCCCTTTATGCCAAAACTACCATTTCAGCAGTTCTATTGGCTAATTTCAACGATCCTTTTGATCAGTTCGAAATCGCTATGGACCTTAAAATCACCACCCCATCGGGTGCACAATTGCTGCATCCCTGCTATTTCGAAAGGGGATTATCAATTTTTTCCATCTGGAAAACCCATTGGTCCCCTAGAGAGTCTGGTGAATTTAAGGTTCAGTTAATTTTAACTCAAAATGGGAAACAGCCCAAAAAATCTGCTACCTATACCGTAATGGTCAATCAGGAGGGAGCAGAAAACCTAGATGGGTTTTTAAGCTTAGCTGACACCTCTTTTTGGACCTTTCAGTTTGAATCCGGAAAGAAATTCCGAGGAATTGGCCTCAACCTAGCCTGGGAACCCCGCCCGGAAATACCATCGGATATACAGCAATATACCTATGATTTTCTCTTACCTCTCTATAAAGAAAAGGGAATCAACTTTTTCCGCACCTGGATGTGCCCCTGGAATCTTCCCCTAGAATGGAAAATAACCTTTGGGGGGCGATATCCCAATGATACAACCGATACTTATAACCGGTTTGCAATAGACCGAATGGATTCCCTTGTTACACTTCTGGAAGAAAATAAACTTTACCTTATGCTGACGTTGGGCAATTTTAGTGATCTTTATACAAATTCGGATGAATTTGGAAACCCTCCATTCTGGCCGAAAAACAACTATAATGTAACCTTAGGGGGGCCTGCCACCACCCCTGAAGAGTTCTTTACACTGGAGGCTGCCAAACAGCAATATAAAAACCGTTTACGCTATATTATTTCCCGTTGGGGGTACTCTCCCTACATTCCTATTATTGAATTCTGGAATGAAATTGATAATGCCATTAACGCAGAAAACCTCAATGCAGACAGTGTGGTAGCCTGGCATCAGGAAATGGGTGCTTACTGGAAAACAACAGATACGGCCCATTCGCACATTCTCACGACCAGCATCTCCGATTCACCGGTGGCTGGCCTTTTTGATGTCCCCGATATTCAGATTTCACAAGAACACCTATATGGAGCAACAGGCACTATCCATAAGGTAGTCAATGAATATAGTGAGATGTTCAATAAACCTTTTGTCGCTGGGGAATTTAGCCTTAACTCTCAAGTTGGACCTACAGAAAGCACCTTGCCCGAATATGATGCAGACCTTCGTACAGGTTTATGGTTTGGCATCTTTTCTCCTACCCCCATTTATCCCATGACCTGGTGGTGGCAAGAATATACAGAACTGGATACCATTGGCAGTTTTGAGCCAGCCATTCAAATCACCGAGCAGATGTTTACTGCAGGAGAGGGTTCCTTTGCGGGTTTTGTAGTCACCAAAGACCAGAATATCGATGCTTTTGGAGTACAAACCGGTGATTCTTTTTGGGTTTACCTTCGAAACTTTCAGAATAATCCCCTAACGGTTAATGCCAACTTTCCTTTGAATAACACTTCCTCTTACAAAATAAGGAGGTACAACACCATAACCCAACAATATACAGATCTTACCAACCTCAGTCCTGTAAATGGGGTTCTTTTCTTGCCTCCACTTATGATTGATGCACATACAGAAGTAATTATCCTTTCTCAGAAAATAAGTGAATAAAGAAATTCTGTTCTTTAATTTAGTTCAGCCAAAATCAATTTTTTAAAGGAATAATAACTATGCTCCTAATAAGATTTTAAAAAAAGCCCGGACCACCATGGTCTGGGCCTAAAGCCTTCAGAACTTTTACTTTAATTCATCCCCTCTTTCACCACCTACCAAAATTCTTTAACCTTTAAATTTAAAAGTTCCATACAACTAGAAACCTGGTACAATTCCTATCTCTGCCCTACCCACTGAGGTATTTTAATGTGCGGTTTTAGATTAATTTGAGCACCCTGATCACCGGCTTTATCAGCATAAACGCCCATATGCGTTTGCAAAGGTTGTCCTGATTTCAGTGGCTCATTTATGGCTTCAAACATAAAGGTAGGTACCGTACGTTTATTGGTGGAATACTGCGTATCTAATTGTTGTAAGATACCTTCAATAAGCGGTTCTGAACTATCGTCACTTTTAGAGCCTTCCGCACCTGTCTCGGCAATAAATATCTGAATGTTGGGATATTTTTTGGCATAATAGTCATGTACTCTGCCTTGCCAATTAAATACTCCTGCTGGGTTATCAATTCCCTTAGCATCCGGATAAGGATCGATAAACACAAAAGGGTAATTCCCATTCCAGGAAGGGGCCCAATTATTCATTACCGCTTCCACCAGGGCATCAGATTTAGTATCACCAGCCTGGTCCGGAAGGTTACTAAATGAAACACTCAAGGGAATTTTAAGGTCCATAAAATCAGCATTATTCTTAAAATTGCCCATAATGGTATTAATGTCACTAGCGGTAATTCCATTAGCATTGATCTCATTACAAATCAAAATAGTTTTAATTTGGCTTACAGCACTTCCCAACTCTGATTTGAGTTTTTTAACCCAGGAATCCACATTGTTTTGTGTTTTAAACCAGTCTTTGGAATTGGTCGTACTAATCATTGCCTCAAGCTCCTTATTATTTTTTAGTACATTTACCAAAGCTTGAGCACAGGGATCGAGGTCACCTGTACTTTCCCACCCAGCGGTAAGAAAACCATAGATTCGGATCAACTTAAAAGTTTGCACCACTTTTTCAAGCCTATCCTGAGAGTACTGAATCTGATGCTGTCGGCTTCCATTTGATGAATACCAATTGGTCATATTGGTATGAAAACACATCCCCACATTATAACTAAAAGGGGATTTTTTAGGCAATACATAACTCATGATGAATAGATTTTAGTTAATGATAAGAAAACACTATTTTTTACCTTCAAATCTTCTAATGAGGGACAATTAATATTTCTGTATGAATTCAAAAGGAGGGCTCTCTTGATATTTCTTGAAAACAAAAGAGGGTTTCATTTTCTAAGAATCATGAAGGTTTACTGAACTATTCGCCTATTAGAAATAGGCCTGAAACCAAAAGGATATTCACCCTCGATCAATGTAGGATCCGAATTGCAGATCTATTTCTCATCCCCCTCTGGTCAATGGAAGCTGAATTTCCATTACCTCCAAGCATCAGAATTCCAGCAGTATTATTTCTACCGGCAGTTTGAAGGATGGTCCCCCTATGGCCATCACCGAATTGCAAGATGCTACCTTCGTTATTGCGACTGGTACCAACACTACCTTCCTGATTAATATTTCCAATGTTACTGCTTCCGATTTGAATCATAGCAGCCTTATTCCCCCAACTAATCTCCTGATTTCCATCCTGGTCAATAAATCCATCATTTAAACTTCCTCTTTGGAACATCACTGCTGTGTTATTTTGGCTCAGCCCATCTGCTTGCCCCCTTTGCCTAATATCCATTTCATTTCCGCTTCCACCTATTTGCAACATTAGGGCTTTATTTCTCCTGCTAATACCATTAAAATCTCCATCCTGGTCTATATCTGTAGAATTGTTGTTCCCTGCTATTTGAAAGATAATGGATTTATTAAACTCACTTAACCCCCTGACTCCGCTGGCTTCCTGATCTATATGAACCACCTCATTTTGATTTCCCCCTAATTGTCGAATAATGGCTGTATTGCTTCGGCTAATTGCGCCATCCCTACCTTCCTGATCTATCTCTGCCGTATGATTTTTTCCAAATTGTATCAAATCCCCATAGTTGTTTTGGCTACTACCATTTATGGTCCCATTTTGAAATACCATTGCAAAATGACTTTCTCCGATTTGTTGGACAAAAGCTTTGTTTTCTCGGCTCTCCGCCTCCTCCTCTTCAGCAGATTGACCAATAATTATCTGATTTCCATTCCCGGCCATCAGACCGTAGGCAAAGTTTCCTGAAGAAATGCCACCAATGTTGGCGGATTGATTGATGAAGAGAGCAGGATTATCCACCAATCCTATATTATTATCTCCCTCAATAAGGGCATAAGCCTTGTTTTGGCTGCTAATACCACTTCTTCTTCCTGATTGATCAATTTTAAGGGCTACATCCTCCTCCGATAAACCTTTATTTCCATTCCCTTGAATAAGGGCAAAAGCCCTGTTTTCTCGACTAATTCCAGTACTTAGAAAACCAAGGGGATTAAGTTCTCCTCCATTTTGAAAAATATTAATGCCAAAGTCATGATCATCTCCCCTCACCATGGCATAAGCTTTATTATATTCACTCCTTCCCCCCACAAAGGCATTTTGTTGCAGGTTATTTATCCCTCTATTGTTATTATTACCCTTAAGTACGGCATAAGCCCAATTATACTGACTGATGCCCCCATTTCCATTCTGAAAAGTACTTATTCCGTCATTAATGTTTACCCCTTGAGCTAGGGTATAACTTTTATTGTATTGGCTTACCCCCCCATTGAAAGCATTTTGGTGAATTCGATTAATTACATCATTCCCATCCAAACCTTTAGCAACAGCATAAATTCTGTTGTGCTGGCTAATACTTCCCTTTCCCTCGGCATTTTGATCTAATTGCTCTATTGCTTCATCGAGATTAGTACCATCAATAAGACCATAGATCCAATTATATTGACTTATTCCCCCAGATCTACCATCTTGATGAATGTCATCAAGTTCATTATTATTCCCACGAACCAAACCATAAGCCCTATTATATTGACTTACTCCCCCATCAACAGCATCTTGGCTAAAGCGATCCCCCTCATTATTATCTCCTTTAATACTGACAAACCCCCAATTGTATCGGCTTTTACTTCCTGATCCTATGGCTGTGTGAAAGAATTCACCAATTGAGTTAAAATCTCCGTTTATTATAACATATCCGTTATTATTTTTACTTATTCCCCCATCCATAGAGAATTGCTCCACAGGGACGGAATAATTACTATTTCCTCTCAAAATTATATTAGCCTTATTGTGTTGAGTACGGCTACCCAAACCATTGGCTGTTTGGTCGATGAAAGAATTATTACTCGAACCTCTTTGTAAGCTAAATGCAAAATTGTCCTTAATTAGCCCTCCATTGAGCCCTTCCTGTAATACGATTATAGTATTATCCTTTCCACCCAACTGAAAGTTAAAACTGGAATTTCCATCCCCAATTTGGGAAACATCTATCACATTGTTTTGACCTTTGAACTGCAGTCCAAAAAAGGTGTTGAAATTCCCCACTTGATCGGCTTCCATGATATTGGGCATATTAGGGTCAGGGCGAATCTGTACTTTGATAGAGGAGTTTCCCGTACCATCCTGGGTGGTTGTCAGGTTTTGTGAGAAAACAGTTGTGCCTGCCAGCATGACTAACAGCATGGAGGTCAGTAAATTATTCATAATTGTGTGAATTTTTAATTAGAATAGGTATTGAAAACTGAAAAGTTGGAATAACACCCCCATTCAAAGGAGGAAATTCATAGGTCCATTTCTAGAATGGGGAATTAATAAGTGAAGAAGAAAGCAGCCTAACAATTAGCATATATCAAAAAAGGGGGATTTCTCCCCCTTTTTAATGAATAATTTTAATCTCTGCCCTATTCCTCATACCACTTTGATCAATGGAAGCTGAATTTCCACTACCGCCCAGCATCAAAATGGCAGCCGTATTATTTCTGCCGGCAGTTTGTAAAATGGAAGCCTCATGGTTATCTCCTGTTTGTAGGACAAATGCTCTGTTACCCACCGTAGAAACCCCAGGACTATCAGCGGTTTGTTCGATATTTATTTCATGCCCACCTCCAAATGCCAAGGCAGTAGCCCGGTTTTTTGAAGAAATGCCCCCATTGCTGGCCGATTGGTTAATTACAAGAGAAGGAGAATTAAATCCTACTCCTCCCTTTCCTTTGAATAAGACAAAAGCCTGGTTACTTTTACTTTTACCTCCCCCCCTGGCGGTTTGATCAATATTGATGATGGTATTATCAGCCTCAATATCATCGCCCCTTAGAAGAGCATAAGCAAAATTACCTTCGGTAATACTTCCCATACCCCCGGCACTCTGGTCTATGGTTATGAAATTATCAGTGGAAGAGTTTCTATCTCCATTAATACGTGCATAAGCATAGTTATCCTCGCTTCGGGCGCCATTAGCAAATTGCTTTATATTTATAAAATCAAAAGCCACAAGATTCTTATCTCCAAGGACTTGGGCATTTGCATCATTTCGTACACTTCTACTACCCCCACCACTAGAGGATTGGTCAATAATTATAAAATTACCCCCAAAAGTAAAAATAGAAGCAATATTATCATTCCCCCGGACCAGTGCAGAAACATTATTATTTTGGGTTTGACTGTTATTAGATCTTTGAGAAATATCTACCAAACGAGTTAGGGCAATATTGTTATCCCCCTCAATTATAACCTTGGCATTATTACGAGCGGTTCTTCCTCCGTTACCTGCCGCTTGGTCAATAAATATTGAAGTTCCTGCATCAGAAAAATTTGAATCTCCAATCACCCGGACATAAACATCATTATGTGTACTTTTACCTCCTGAACCAAATATACTACCTAATTGGTTTATCCCTATAAAATTACCATCGAGGGAAATGTTTTCATTACCAATTACCTCAGCAAAGGCATTGTTAAATGAACTAGTACCTCCACCAGAAGCCTCTTGAGAAATAATGATGACATTATCATCCTGCCCTCTATTATCATTTCCTATTACACGAGCCTCAATATAATTGCCTATACTCTTGCTATTTTCACCAAAGGCGTCCTGGATAGTTCTTATGCCCTCAATGTTATTATCTCCTTTGATTAAGGCATTAACATAATTGAAGGAACTTTTTCCCCCATCCCTCCCAGATTGGGAAGTATTTATGCCAGGGAACCTGTTACCACTTCCAAGAATTGTGGCATAAGCACGATTAAAAAAACTACGCCCCCCAGGATTGAAACCCAATTGATTTATTAAAATTTCATTATTATCTCCTTTTTGAAAGGCAAAAGCAAAATTACCCTTGCTGATTCCGTCATTAGTGCCTTCCTGGTTTACGGTGATGTTGTTGTTTTGTCCCCCAATCTGGAAATTAAGACTGGTGTTTCTATTACCCATCTGGGAAACATTCATCACGTTATTTTGACCTTCGAACTGGAGGCCAAAGAAGGTATTAAAATTCCCAACTTGATCGGCTTCCATGATGTTGGGTGCATTAGGATCAGGCCGGATTTGAATTTTGATGGAACGGTTTCCTGTACCATCCTGGGTGGTGGAAAGGTTTTGGGAGTAAGCCGCCGAAGCTCCTAGCATTAGTAGCAGCAGCGGGGTAAGTAACTTTTTCATGATCCTTTAATATTTAGATTGAAATTTAGAATTGAGAATTGGAAGGTGGGACAAACATCTTCTTTTACCCCCCTTCAAAGGGGGATTATTTAGGACTCTAAATTTTGGAAAACTGCATTAAATAAGTTTAGATATAATCATGACCATGGGGCAAAGCAGATATTCAAAAAAGGGGGGAATTCCCCCTTTCTCAATTTATAATTTTTATTAGGCTCCTATTTCTCATTCCACTCTGATTAATAGTGGCTGAATTTCCGCTGCCTCCTAGTATAAAGATAGCTGCTCGGTTATTCCTTGCATTGGTTTGAATAATGCTGGCCTCATGGTTATCTCCGGTTTGTAGTATTAAAGCCTTATTGGATCGGCTAGGACCCATAGCACCATTTTGAATAATTTCGGCA
>NZ_SMMB01001090.1 GCF_009711365.1 Xanthovirga aplysinae
ACAAAATTTAACGCCAGGGAATTTCTATTTGGTTTCCAAACTGTAGATATCAACATTGGTTTACAATGGTACTTCTACCGATAGATTCCTTGGCAAGTTTACCAAAGCAGTCTAAAAATTATAAAGACTGCCTGGGTTATGATCTGACAGCCTTTCAATTTTAAAATTTGACTTTTAATTACTAATCCAAATGTAAAAAAATCAGGCTTTTTTCAACTCAATCATAGTAATTTCGGGAGGCATTCCTACTCTACCAGGAAAACCCAAATAACCATATCCCCTATTTACATACAAAAATTGTTTACCTTCTTGGTAAAGGCCAGCCCACTGTTTGTATACATATTCCGAAGGACTCCATTTAAAATCCCCTAGTTCCACCCCAAATTGAAAACCATGGGTGTGTCCCGCAAACATCATATCAATGTCACCAAACTCAGGCCGAACCTGCAAATCCCAATGACTAGGATCATGCGATAATAATAGCTTAACGGCAGCTTCATCAGTGTTTTTATGTGCCAAGTCCAATCGCCCTTTCTTTATAAATCCTCTTCCTCCCCAGTTTTCCACCCCTAAAATGGCCAATTTATCACTACCCTGCAAAAGCATACGATGCTCATTCATCAGCAAATCCCACCCCAGAATTTTATGTGCTTCTTTCAACTTTTCTAAGTTTTTTTGTTGAGCAACATCAGAGGTCCAATTTCTGTAGGTCCCATAATCATGATTTCCAAGGGTAGAATACACTCCTAAAGGAGCATCTATCTTGTTAAAGATATCAATATAATTTTTTACTTCATCGGCTTCATTATTAACCAAATCTCCTGTAAAGAAGGCTACATCCGGCTTTTCTTCCATAAACATATCTACCCCTCCTCTTACGGCAGTTTTATTAAAAAAACTCCCACTATGAATATCAGATATTTGCCCAATTTTAATTCCGTCGAAAGATGCAGGTAAATTAGGTAAATACACCGTCTTTCTCCTAATTCTATAATCATGGGCACCGGAAACAATGCCATAGACCATTCCGGCCATTGGTGCGCCTGCTGCCAAGAGAGCTGTTTTTGATAGAAAGTCCGAACGGCTAATTTGATTTCCTCTCTCCAGAGTGGAATCAGAAGAAATGGCGTTTAAGCTTGAAGAATCATCAACTACCTTATAATAAACCCATTGAACCAATCTTCGAACATCATCAATTAAAAGAAAAAGAACCCCAAAAATCTTAGCAAAATAATTGACAAAAACTGCTGTCAATAAAAACATTCGGAACACCCGACTATAATTATCAGGATTGCCAAAATTATATAAAAATAAGCCGGATAAAACCAAGGTGGTGATTCCCCAGTACGTATAATAAATAATTCTACGTGGAATTACTGAAAGGTTTTCGCTGACTACACGAACTGCCTGAAAAACATACCAATCAATAAAAAGTAAAATGAGAGCTAAAATGGGAACAACTAGTAACTTATTCATGAGATTCTTTTTATTACATCATATGCATACAATCAAATGCTTCAACGAAGGGAAATTAAACATGTTTTGCGCAAGTCATACAAAAACCTAAAGGACTAAATTAAACAGAATGGAGTATTTCGAAAATTAAATAAATAAGAAATGAAAATTAAAACACCTCTGTTGTTAGAACACAAAAAGAAAAATTATCATCAGGCAACTTCATCTACTTGGAGTTTTTTTTTAACATAGGAAGAAAATTTCTCCTTTAGTTCATCATTATCCTCAAGCAGTTGTTGTAAAAATTCAAGTTTATCAACATCGCTGGAATCAACATACAAGGCCAAGAAATCATTATAGGTTAAGGAGCGCCTTTTATCCATTTCCAAAGAAAATTTTCCTGAAAGAACAGCCATAGAAATGGCCACCGCATGCTTACAAATTCCATCATGTCCCGCAGGGCACCCACATTTTGCACTTAGTTCCCCCTTTATCAGTGAAAGCTCAACCTCATAAACATAATGCCCATGTACAAAACCTCTAAAAGTGTTATCTCCATTATAAATAACTTCGCTTACCTTTCCGCTTTTAAAATAGTCTTCCCCTCTCTTGAAATTTATTTTCAGAGCAAGTTCTTTGATGTCCTCATATGAAAAGATTACTTGCTGATGCATGGCACTACTGTCAAACTTCCGTTAAATGATCAGTGCTGCAATTTAATTATCAAAATTGGCATAAATAAGGAGATTTTTAAGAAAGATAAAAGTAATTCTTTATTCTCAACCTCCAATTGCACATTGTCTATATTAAAATTTGATTTTTAACAGATAATTTAATAACCAAAAAAATTAATTATAGATCCCCTTCCTCCTCCTAAAAAAAATACAGCAACTTTACATTAAGACGAATAATTTTAAAAAAAGTTAAAACTAAAACTTCAATTGTGTACTCCCCAATGTAAAAAGAAAGCCTCCTTCCCCCGAATAAGGAAGTTAAAGCTGACTTTAATCTTTAATGCACAAAATAATAATATTATTTCAAAAGTAGGTATCAGTAACCCCATCTTAATATTTTAGGATAAGAATATTTACCAGTTAAATCGATCCTCCCCACTCCTGAATTTTAATATTCCCTTTCCTTTAAAATCTATTATTTCATCTGAAAAAAACTAAAAATTAAAAATTTTGGTTTTTGAATCACATATCTACCTATTGATGTTTAAGAACACCTCTAAATAAATTCAGATATTTAAAATGTCTTTGGAAAACCATCACATAGTTGGTTTTAACTCTAATTACTACCAAATTCAATTTATAATTGGGTCTTGTCCAAGAATGCGAAAAGGCTTTCCTAATTGAGATCACCTATTTAGATATAATCTTAGACCCAAAAAAGTACTTCAACGGAATCCTCTAAAAACAAATAAAAAATAATTTCAAATAAAGCTTATTGAAAAAATTTACAGTTTCAAAAAATTAAATTCTAAGGCACCAAATGAGAAGTGAACAACTCAAGAAAAATCCAGAATCACATGGTTAATCAGCTTATTCGAAAGCGGAAAAAACTAATAAAAAGTTAATTAAAAGAATTGCTTTTCAACTATTAGTTAATGGCAATTGCCAATTAATTGAACGTACAATCTTCAACCAAAATTTAGATGAAAACAATATAATCAAATGGTTTTCTAAGGACAGAAAATCTTCTCAAACAGCAAAAATGACGGTAAATTGAGAAAGATCTGGAACAAAGGAATATTGCTGATAATTTTCAGCTTTACCGCTTGCATCAATCTTAAAAAAGTGCACGTCAATTATGATAAATATACGGATTTCAGCAGGTATATGAGTTTTTCCTGGCATGTAGATGCTGGAGAGAATGGACAAATTAGCAGTTTAATTGATTCGCAGTTGAAGCGAACCGTAGAAACCGAATTATTGGAAAGGGGCTTTGCCTATAACCCTCATGACCCGGATTTGCTGGTTTGCATAAAGATAAAAATTGAAAAAAAAACAGATTATAGAGCCGTTCCCACTGGTTCAGGAGGCTATTACGGACATTACAATGGTGGACACAATTATACTATGGTCCCCTACGTCTATTACGAACGAACTACCACCTTGCGGTTAATAGACAAAAAAGGTATGCAAACAATCTGGGAGGGAGCCCTGGTTGCGATCCAAAAGGACAACCTGAGCAGGAGGTATAAAAGAATTCAAAAGGGATTAAACCAAATCATCCGAAAGTTTGATTTTAGAGGAAGTCAACAGTTTTATTGAGGCAAAAGGAAAGAACTTAATTTCTTTTTTTCCAATATGACACTGCTGATTGAACCTAACAGTAAAACTTCAAAATTAGAGCGGGTAAAAACTCCAATCCTTTAAATTAGTATTGGCAAAAAAATAAAAACTCACTTTTCCCTTTTTTCATAAAACCCAATTAAGGAACATCTTTTGAGTATGTTGAAATATTCCAATTAAAGAAAAGGATTAAATTTCTATTAGGAGATAAGTAAACTAGATTTCAATTAGATATAAAAAAAGGAGTTCAATACAACTCCTTTTTTTATATCTATCTACTCATTATTATTTTTTAATTCCTTCGACTATTTAGTTTAGATAACAACCTTAATATCTCAATATACAGCCAAATCAAAGTTACCATTAGCCCAAAAGCGGCATACCACTCCATGTATTTAGGCGCACCTGCATTAGCACCTCTTTCAATAAAATCAAAATCCATCACCAAATTTAAAGCTGCTATCACTACCACCACCAGACTAAATCCGATACTGATCATTCCGCTTCCGTACAAAAAGGAAAGCCCACCGCCAAAGAAGCTCATAATGAAGCTTATAAAGTAAACAAGAGCAACACCCCCAGTGGCAGCTACCAAGCCCATTCTAAACTTATCTGTCACTTTAATCCATCCAGCTTTATAGGCAATCAATAAGGTAAAAAAGGTACCAAACGTAAGTACTACCGCCTGCATGACAATACTATCTCCCACCGGGTTTTGGAATTGAATATTTGCGGACAATGCCCCTAAGAAAAGTCCCTCCAAAATAGCATAAATAGGTGCGGTAATAGGAGCCCACTCTTTCTTAAAAATGGTAATTAAAGCAAAAATAAAGCCTCCAATTCCCCCTATTCCTATATAAGGGCTCACATTGGCTCCAGAAAAGAACTCACCCCAAGTATAACTGGCGGGAACAATGACCAATGCCAACATCAACAAGGTTTTGTTTACGGTACCCTGAACCGTCATTGAATTTGAATAATCAGAATTTCTGATTGAAGAAAAAATTTCCGGCTTTAAAGTCGGATTTGAAGATCTTCCAAATGCCATATTGTATAATTTTTATCTTTTATAAATTAAAAAACGAAATCTCACTTCCTTTATTTAAGAGCTTACCTAAAGATTTTGTTTTTTATCGAAAATGAGAGCTTGGAGGGGGCATCAAAGTACTTTTCGGGCTCGTATCTGGAAACTAAGCCAAAGAAAGCAACGAGAGGTGGTATCCAAAAACCATTTACAGTAAAATAAAAGTCATAGACATGCTCTAATTCCAAATATACGAGAAATCCTTCATTGGGTTAAGAATAACCACATTTATTGACACAAATTTTCATCCAAGATCAAAATTAGACAAATAAGAAATCTAATTGATCTCCTTCCTTTTCAAAACCATATGCTCAGTGTATTTTCCTACAATTTGGCCAAAAAACTCCTTAAGATAAGGGTAATAAGCCTCCGGTATAATGGCTTGATCCATGGAAACCGTACTGGTAATAGAAACCACATTTCCATTCACTTTAGCATAAAAGCTCATTTGTCCAGCATCTCCAGGTAGTTTCACTCGAGCACTCTTAGGAATTTCTTCCACTTCAATTTCTTTTGGAAGCTTCAAAGTTAAAGTATACCTGTCCTTAAAAGTTTTCCCAAAATCCACAGGATAATATCTTTTCTCAGACTTAAAGGGATTCTCACTAAAAAAATTAACAAATATTGCTGGCAGATAAATCATATCACCCACTAATTCCTCTTCTGGTAAAGCAAGGGTCAAATTAACCTGTAGAGGCTTGGTAGGATCTTCTAGGTTTCTAACAGAATCGTCTACAACCTCAAAAACATCCTCATCAATTCCGATTAGTGAAATAAGTTCTTGATTGGTTTTTATCAAATCTCGCCTTAAATCGAGGGCATCATAGCCCGAAAAACGGAGGGTTATTTCAAATTGTGTAGACCCCGCACTTAAATCAGCCTGGACAAATACAACAGAAGATGTTTTGATAGAGGGTTTAATTTCTACCCAATCCGGTGCTTTTCGATCCAATCTGTACCCAAATCCATTTAGGTCATAATCAGGCAACTGACCAAATGCGACCAAGGGCTCTGTTGCATCTAAGAGAATAGTCTCCTCACCTAATCTCAGCTCTACAATTACATGATTGAATTGAGAAAGCAAGGGATACCCTTTATAAATCTTCCCGTTAGATCTAGTACTTAATAATAACGGACTGGCATTCAACCCTGCTGCATTTAATAAAAGATTAAGAAATAAATTAATTTCAGTCCCATTTCCAGTCTTAGATTCTAAGAATTTATTAAAAGATTGGGTGGGGAACCTTCTCAACAATTCATTCCACTTAAAGGTATTCGTGACCAAATAAAAAATTTTTTCAGCTTTTTCCCTCGGTGCCATATCTTCGGATATGGTCGAAAATAAGAATTCCTTAGCTTTTGCTTTTCGATTAAAATAAGGGGCATAGCTTTCATCTGTAACCACCTCTTTAGCTAATGCCTCCCAACTAGTCATTAAATTTACATATTCAATTCCTCCACCATACCTGCTTTTAGTCTTTTTATAGCCTGCCAATTGGAAACGAATTAGCTCTTGATAATCCCAATGATTGGCTACAAAAGGTTCTTCTTTAAGTGAGGGCACATTTTCCAAAACCCAACGGTTGGTATTAACCTTACCATACTTGAACAAAAGGCGATTTCCCTGAAAAATAACTCGATAATCCAATCCGGAAGGAATGTTTGCCCTAAATTCACTATGAAGAGTTGGAATAGAATTTTGAAAAATCCAGGCATCCAAATACATTACACTCTTGGACACGGTGGTATAGGAGTACTCTAAAATCGAACCTACTTTCACCGAGGGAAAAGTAAAGCGTTTTTCTTTCCAATTTTTATCTTTATCCACCTCAAAGATCTCTTTTCCTTCCACTGAAATTTTGTAAAGCTTTCCATTTTCATCGCTATTAATAGTTTGAGCTTTTACACTATTCACCAATTCAAATCGATCTTCAGCATAATAGGGAATTCTTACATCCGCCCACTCCAACCCCTCCTGATTGAGAATCTTAATTCGAACATGACGATTGATAATAACATTATTACGGTCAAATTCTACTGTACCATAGTCATTGAGAATAACAGCATTTGCATCCTTTTCAAATTCACATTCTTTTAATTGTAGATCTTCTTCCGATACCTTACCCCATTTTACAGGAGCCTTTTGACCATAACTGGTGGAAAAAAAGAAAAGAAGGATCAGGGATCCAAGAAAACAGGAACAGAATTTTTCTTTCATTATTAGATGGTTGAAAATCCGTGAATAAAAAAATAATTAAAAAATCAACTATTAATTTAAAGTCCAATTAAACCACTTACGTGACCAAAATTCCTTAAATATTCAATAATCATAAAATTTTATTTAAAAAATAAACCTTATTTATCGATTAGCGAAATAGTGAAAGAAAATTAAGAAGAAATCAAAGAATACTCTGATAGAAAAAGAAATCTACCACAAAAAAATAGAAAAGGACATGACGTTACTTTCTTAAAACAGTACCTCTGCCTTCCCAAAAAGAGGAATTGTCCTTATGTATGAAAGTATTTCTAATGAATTAGAAATGGAAAAGAATGATATCCCTAGGGTGGCTTTTACAATGATTTAAAAACAAAAGCTGTTTCTGTTGCAATTTGACGACAACGTTCTCCATATTGTTCCTCTTCCAAAGGGGTATTATCAAAGGCTTTGGGATCCTCATAAGTAGTGGCAACTCTCAAGTCAGCCCCTAAGACCAAAGGACAATCAGCATCGGCAGATGAACATGTCATTATCGCCCCAAAACTCTTGGACGGATTTGGGCTTTGGTCATATTTCTTTGAAAATACTTCCATGGGGGGGGTATTGGAAGCATAACTCACTTCATAAATAGGGTTTACACCAGATTCCTTTTCTGTAACTTCAAAACCAGCCTCCCGTGCTGCTCTAATCGCATGAGGATGAAAAGCAGTAGCCTCCGTACCACCGGAATAGGAAGCAAAAGGTTCAATCTGGAAATAATACGCTGAAACCTGTGCCCATAACTGACCAAAATGGCTTCTCCTAGAATTATGTGTGCAAATATAAATCAGCTGAGGTTTTCCTCCACTTTTCAAATTTTTGACTATATACCTAGAAATTTGCTTTA
>NZ_SMMB01001068.1 GCF_009711365.1 Xanthovirga aplysinae
TTTTTGATCTTATTTATACCTATCACTCTACTATATTTTATTATTCCAAAAAAGACTTTTGCTCAAGAAAAAATAATTGGAAAGGTAGTTAACTCCTCAGGTTTACCTATAGAGTGAGCAAATGTTGTCCTTTCACAACCTAAAGATTCCTCATTTGTAAATGGAGGATTGACTAATGAAGAAGGTATCTTTGACCTAAACGAAAAAAAAGGAAATTATATCCTGACCGTTTCTTTTATTGGTTATTCCCCTTATTCTCAAAAAATCCTTGTCGAAGACAAGCAAATAGACTTGGGTAACCTCATTTTGGAAAGAGATGAAAAAATACTGGATGCGGTGACGGTTCAAGGAACAAAAAGCCTAATTGAACATAATAGCGATCGTTTAATTTTCAATGTGGAGAGTAGTGTAGCTGCTTCTGGAGGAAATGCCTGGCAAATTTTAAGTAAAACGCCCGGAGTAAGAATTGATAGAGGAGAAGAGCCAAACATTGTTGGTAAGCAAGGAACAATGGTTATGATTGACGACCGAGTAATGAAACTTTCCCCTTCCGAGTTGAAATCACTACTCCAAAATATGTCTGCTGACCACATATCTTCCATAGATGTAATTACTTCTCCTTCTGCCAAATATGAGGCCCAGGGTGCTGGAGGTATTATTCAAATAAAAAGAAAAAAAAGTCAGTCTTATGGTATTACCGGAAATCTTAACTTAGCCTATGACCAAAGGGTTTTTGATTCTTATAGTGGTGGGGCTAACCTCAATCTAAGAAATGAAAAATTTGATATTTATGCCCGTTATTCTCAAAGCCAGGATAAAAATCAATGGGGAGATGATATGGGTATGTTGATTGCAGATAATTTGGTTCAGGTGGATTTACTTGGAGAAGGAGGAGGAAATGCTTATAAAATGGAAGGGGGAATTGATTATCATATCGATAACCGCAACGTTATTGGCCTTCAATTAGAACACTCCACTTCCAATTATAATTTTTTAGACCGGACCGAAAATAGAACAGGTAGCTTACAACAGCCTATACAAACGTTTGAATCTGCTATGGATGGTGAGGAAGGAATGAAGGCACTTAATCTACATTATAGCAATGAAATAGATACTTTAGGCCGGTTACTAAAAATTGACCTGGATTATTTCACCAACAAGAATAATACAGCCCAAAATTTATTTGACAATGGAATCAAAGCTAATGGTGAAAAAAATGGTGAATTATATTCCAGCGGTAATTCCCAGCAGGATATGGTTTTAAAGTCTTTTCAGATTGATTATATCCATCCTTCCAAAAAGGGAATACTGGAAATAGGCACTAAAATTAGTTATAATTACCGGGAAAGTGGTTATGATTTTTTTCAGGTGATCGGTAATCAATTGGTAAAAGATAAGGATGTGTCTAATCAATTTAATTTTAAAGAAACGATTGGGGCCCTCTACGCCAATTATAAAATCTCCTTTAAGGATAACCTGAATCTAAATGGAGGTCTAAGAGGAGAATATACCAACACCCAGCAATCTTCTCTTCACCAAATACCTAGGAACTATAAAAAAGAATACCTGAATATATTCCCTTCTATTTCAATAAACTATCAAACCAGGAAGGAGAATCAATGGGTTTTATCATACGGAAAGAGAATTCAAAGACCAATGTACTTTAGTTTAAATCCTTTTCGCTTTTATGGTAATCCATTTATCTACAGTGAAGGAAACCCTTTCTTAAAACCGTCCATTGTGCATAATACGGAATTGGGTTTTATATTAAAAGGTAATTATTCAATAAAAGTCTTTTATCAATATTTGGAGGACCCATTTTTTGGTCAAATTCCTCAATGGGATGAAGACAATGATCTTATAGGATTAAAACCAAATAATTTACCATCTTCACACAGATATGGACTTAATTTATTAATTCCAGTTAGTTTGACAAATTGGTGGAGTTTAACAAACACCCTCAATGTAATGATGAGAGATGAAACCTTTGTTTACTTAGGAGAGGATGTACATAATCAGGTTTTATCTGCCCAATTCTCTATTTCAAACAGCATTAGCCTACCTAAAGGCTTTAGAGCCGAAATAAGCGGGTGGTACAATTCTCCTCATACACAATATGTATTCAATTATAGAAGCACATACGATATAAGTTTTGGAATAAAAAAGTCCGTACTTAAAGATAAAGGAACACTTGCCTTAAATGCAACCGATTTATTTAAAGGTAATTTTTCTCCTAGTAAAATGGACCTTAAATATTTAAAAGGAGAAAGATTGTCTACTTGGAATTCTCAGTCTTTACGGATTTCCTTTTCTTATCGGTTTGGAAAAAGTACGGTAAAAACTATCCAAGAAAGAAAAACCAGCAATCAGGACGAAAGAAATAGATTATAAGATAAAATATTGAATTTTATCTCATTTGCCATATCACCCCCAAAAGATTGGTAAAATAGAGTTAATTCTTCTTTTTAAGTTTTTCTAACCTAAAGGAAAAAGTACCCCTAGTAGTTTCATTTATTTGACAAACAATTAGGGGTAAACTTTTCCGCTAAAGTTGTTTCTTTTATAAACCCTGAAATCCCAAGTATTAAATTCGAGCTACCCCTTTTTCCAATTTTTTTGTCATTTTTGCTTTTATGTCCTAAAAAAACCTTGATTTTCTTATTTTTGAACACGCTCATACTTTTTTAAGGGAAAAACATAAAAGTTAAAATTTTTGAATACCTGGAAAGCTGTCATATATCTTTTAGCATCTGGGCAAGGACTATTAGTAAGCTTGGCATTATTAAGCCGTTTAAAGAAAAATAAATCATCCTTTTTTCTTGGCTTGATTATAATGATTTGCTCTCTTGAAATGCTAAACTTTTGGGGAATGCAGGTAAAATACCATGCATCACCCACGGCCTTTCCATTTTGGGACTTTATAAGCTACCTTTTTTTACCACCGGCTCTTTGGCTTTTTATAGAACTCAACACTAATCCCTCCTTTAGGTTTAAAAAGAAAATGAGTTGGTTATTTGCTCCAGCAATAGCTCAGATTTTATTTTCAATGGGATTAACTATTCTAGTGCGAATTAATAAAATTGATCGCACAATTAGTTTATTAGAAATCAAACCTTACTTTTTCATAACTGAGGTGGTCCCAATTTTGGGTATGTTTGCTGGCGTTTTTCTGTTCGGGAAGAGATTATATTCCCTTTCACAGCAAGTAAAATCATTATCTAACTTCCCTACTTTACATTTAGTGAAACTCTACTCTTTATTCTTTTTCTTTCTTCTTATAACTATGCTATGGGCAGCAGGTGTCTTGTGGGAGCTCCCAATTTTTGAATATGTGGAAGTACAACTAGTGGTTTTCCTCTTTCTTTTGGGCTACATTGGTTACTTTAAACCAAACTTCTTTGAAGTTCCAAAAATCTTATTTAGAGAAAATAAAAAACCAATCAGTGCTTTTTCAAACTACAATGATGAAAAGGCATTAGAACACTTAAATAAGCTTTTTAAGGAAGATGCCCTGTATACCAGACCCAAACTTTCCCTTAAAGAGTTAAGCACGGAACTCAAGCTTCCAACACGCTACGTTTCATACCTTATCAATACTTATCATTCCACTAATTTTCACGAATTTGTAAACTCCTACCGAGTTAGGGAAGTCATCCAAAAATTAAAAAAGGAAGAAGAGCAACACAAAACCATACTAGCTCTAGCATTAGAATCTGGTTTCAGCTCAAAGTCATCCTTCAATCAGGTATTTAAAACCCATACTGGCAAATCACCTTCTCAATATTTATCCCTAAAAAAACCATAGCTATTAACTAAGCTTTTAATTTATACCATTATAAAAGTGATGAGAATTCTAATTTTGAATTGTATCAAAATAAACTATCATTTCTTAAAACTTATTTGAACTTTAAAGTAAGAAAGATATTCTCACTCCAAGTTGAATAACGCCAAGAATAAATATTACTCCCAATAATAATTTACGATAGCGGTCCTCTGAAATCTTTTCCCTATGTTTGGTTGCTAATTGAATTCCTACATAGAGAGGAATTATTCCTAACAAAGACACCGAAATAGACTGCACCGTAAGAATTGAAGCATGTTCTAATTGAATCAACATAAATAAAGTTGAAAGCGTAAAAGACAAATTGGTGCAACATACAATCTGATTTTTTACATAAGGAAGTGACATAAAATAAGGAATAATAGGAAAAGTCTGTGCTCCGGTAAGCCCGTATATAATCCCCGTTGACCCTCCAACAAGAAACTGAGCCCCAATAAACGCCCTTCCTTTTATTGGGAACCGAAAATAGGGTTTTAGCCAGGCCCAAATGCTATAGCTTATTAGAGAAAGGCCCAGTATTACATTAGCATAAAAGGAAATATTACTTCCGTTGGATAAATAAAGCCAGCGAACACCAAAATATACTCCTGGTAAAGAGGAAAAATATAAAAGCCAGTGTCTTTGAATGGCTGACCAAAGTGGCCTTGTTTTTAAAAGAACAAAAATATTACTAATAAGAGAAGGAACGATTAATAATGGAATAATCTGCACAACAGGGTAAAAAATTGCAAGAATCCCCAAACTCACCGTAGAAAAGCCCACGCCACTTAACCCTTTGTAGTAAGCAGAAAAAAGAAAAACAATGAGAACAGTTATTACCTGAATTACATCCATCTAATCCACCTTTACATATTTAAAATCTCCTTTTATATCGATGGGTAGTAAGTGGGACTAATTTCTATTGTAAAAAAAACATTCAAAGATTAAAACTCCTTTCGATTTTTCACCCCTTGAACTCTATGTAAATTTTACCAGACAACCCATAGAATTAAAAACTTTACACTCACCATTTATAACTATCTTTTTCCCCACTTGGAAGCCATTAACAGTTATTTTTTAATAGGTGGAAAGCTTTGAGCTCATGGATTTTTCTTTTCTTCTTTTTAATAATTCACCATTTAAATTGAGATAAATAGACCTAATCTTCACAATGGATTTTCAATTTTCCTTTTTGTTTGACTAAACTCATATTTCACTCTCTCCTACAAATTAACCAAAAGCCTCACTTCATAGATAATTTCTCTTTATAGATCTTTTCCTTTCCTCCCCAATACTCCAACCTAAAAAATAAAGTCCGATAACGCCCTTTTGGACGTCCAAAATGTTGTAATCGGGCGCTTTTTACCCCTATCAACCCTTTTTTGTGGCATCATTTGATTTATTATTTTTCACCCAAATCAATACAAATATGAAAAAGAGCACCATTACAAGTTTGCTAATTCTTGTTATTATTTCATCCGTGGCTACACCCATGCAATTCGAAAAGGAGCAAAACTCAACAAAAACCATTCAAGTAGAAATTAATAAAAATGTGGAATTCCTAGGGCTACTTAATTTCCTGGGATATAAAGGAAAAAGAATGGAATCAGAAAATGGCTCCTTTACCAGAGATGGAAAACAAATCAAATGGAGAGATTGGAATGCTTATGGGTGGTATCTCTATAAAAAATACAAACCATTTTATGAAAGCACTCACCTATCCCAGGCAATGGAGCTAGTCGGAAATATCGAATACGGTTATTTTATCCGTTTAGTTCTTCAATTAGAAAACTTTCCTCAGGCAAAAATCACCAATAATTTACCCAAAGGGAGCTACATCCAATTTTCAGATAAAAGAGACCAAAAAGAAGCCTGGAAGAATGCCGCAAAATTCCTTGACGCCTTGAACAGGTTTTATAAAGAAATAAATTTTGATGAATATTGGGAAACACATAAAGCCATTTACCAAAACACGGTTGAGCAAGTACGAAAGGTTTTACCATCTGAAAACTTCATCAAAGAAATGGAGAAATTTTATCAGGGAAAATTTGATAGCTACATTCTTATTCCTAGTCCTTCCACTTCCACCAGTTCAGGTTTTGGATTGAAATTAACCGATGGAGAAAAAACCGATATCTACAATGTGTTTGGCCCGTTGTGGTTCCAAAAATTTAAGAACTCTTCTGACCTAGATATGGGGTTTGGGAACAAGGATAAGGTAAGAGAAAAAAGCACACATGAATTTGGTCACTCATTTGTAGATCTTGCCATGAATAAAATTCCAAGAAATTCTATAAAAGCTACGGAAAAATTATTCCATCCAATCCAGGAAGCTATGGCCGACCAAAGCTATTTAGATTGGGAAACATGTCTGGATGAACATTTTACCCGCGCAGGAGAAATCATAATAGCCGAGAATATGGAAAATTGGAAAAGTGCAGGATTTCTAAGACATGAATATATAGAGAACCGAAAGTTTATATACCTGCCAATTATTCTGGAAGAATTGCAAAAATATAATAGAAAAAAAGAAATAAGCTATCAACAGGCGGTGAATAATGCTATGGAGAAATTAATAGAATTGGCCAAATCTTAATAAAACAGTAAAAACCGGGCTAGAAAGTTCGGTTTTTTTCTTTAAAAAGTACTTTCAAACATTCCCTGCTAACTTCTGGGATGAAACTCCTGCACCACCTGTTTCAAATATTCCCGGTCCAAATGTGTGTAGATTTCGGTTGTGGTAATAGACTCATGACCTAGCATTTCCTGAATAACTCTTAAATCGGCTCCACCTTCAACCAAATGTGTTGCAAATGAATGTCTGAATGTGTGGGGACTAATATTTTTCTCCATTCCGATATCTTTTGCCAGGCGCTTTACTATGGTAAAGATCATCACCCTGCTTAATTTTGCTCCTCTCCGATTTAAAAAGACGTAATGTTCATTCCCTGGCTTAATGGCCATATGAGGACGAATTTCTTTTATATATATATTAATATATTTCATTGCATCTTTTCCGACCGGAACTAATCGCTCCCGATTACCTTTCCCCACAATTCTTAAAAATCCAATATCAAAATGCAGATCAGCCAATTTTAAGGACAACAACTCAGAAACTCGTAGTCCGGAACAATATAAGGTTTCAATAATTGCCCTGTTCCTTGCCCCTTCAGGGGTGGAAAGGTCAATAGAATCCAATAGCTGTTCAATTTCAAAGAATGATAAAGTATCAGGAAGCTTTCGTCCCAGTCGAGGTGCCTCAATTAATATGGTAGGATCTTGGGGAATAAGCTCTTCATTTAAAAGGTATTTGTAAAAAGCCTTTACCCCCGAAAGTATTCGCGCATGAGAATAGGGCGACAATCCAAGCTCCACAATATACTCCAGAAATTGTTGTAAGTCACCAGCAGAAAGGACCAAAGGGTCTTCCCACCCCCTCATCCCAGCATATTGTTGAAGTTTATCCATATCTTGCATATAAGCCAAAATGGAATTTTCAGCCATACCACATTCC
>NZ_SMMB01001125.1 GCF_009711365.1 Xanthovirga aplysinae
TAAAAGTAAAAGAATTTATTAAGCCTTATTAAACCTAATTTGGTAAGTTTACTTTGATTAAATGCGTAGACCATATTAATTTGTTGGTTAAACACGGTTTTGCGTTTATTTTTTAGCAAAAATACATAGTTGAAATGAAAATAGGGATTGTCTGTTATCCCACTTTTGGAGGAAGTGGAGTAGTAGCTACTGAATTGGGAAAAGGGTTGGCTCAGAGAGGGCATAAGGTGCATTTTATTACCTATTCCCAACCCACTCGGTTAGATTTTTTTAACGAAAATCTTTTTTACCACGAAGTTGATATTCGAAGCTACCCTTTGTTTCAATATCCTCCCTATGAATTGGCTTTGGCCAGTAAATTGGTAAATGTGATTAAGTATGAAGAACTTGATCTTTTGCATGTGCATTATGCTATTCCTCATGCTTCGGCAGCATATATGGCCAAACAAATTTTGCTTACGGAGGGAATTAATATTCCTGTAATTACTACTCTTCATGGAACTGATATAACATTGGTGGGTAAAGATGCTACATACGAGCCAGTTGTGACCTTTAGTATCAATAGCTCTGATGGTATTACAGCCGTGTCAGAAGACCTTAAAAAAGACACTTATCAGCATTTTCCAATAATGGGGGAAATTGAAGTGATCCCTAACTTTATCGATCTGCAGCGTTTTAAAAGGCAAAAGAAAGATCATTTTAAAAAGGCGATCTGTCCAAATGATGAAAAACTGATCGTTCATACTTCCAACTTCAGAAAAGTAAAGCGGGTAGGTGATGTAATCCGGGTTTTTCATAATATTCGTAAACAAGCACCTGTAAAATTATTAATGGTGGGTGATGGCCCGGAAAGGGTCAATGCGGAAGAACTGTGTAGATCACTAGGTATATGCCAGGATATTCGGTTTTTAGGTAAATTGGATGCTGTAGAGGAGGTATTGTCGGTAGCAGATCTTTTTATAATGCCTTCGGAAAAAGAAAGTTTTGGCTTAGCAGCTCTGGAAGCTATGGCTTGCGAAGTGCCAGTTATTTCCACTAATATTGGAGGACTTCCCGAATTGAACATAAATGGGGTTACTGGATTTGCTTGCGCGGTGAATGATTTGGAAGATATGACCAACAAAGCTCTTTATGTTCTGGATAATAAACATTTACCTCAATTCAAAAAGAATGCCCTTTCCAGAGCCAGAGAGTTTGATATTTCGGCCATTTTGCCAAAATATGAAGACTACTATCAACAAATCCTAGCAGCCCAAGAAAAAGAAAAGGCTTAGAGCTGGTTTAAGTTTTTTGTTATTAAGTGCAAATAGTTTTTGAAATGCAACGAAGTGCAGCTTTTCAAAAACTATTTGCAGCAAAAAGAAATTTTTTAAACATGCTCTTAAGTAAATTAATTTTATAGGTTAATCGCTTTTAGAGTACTCTTTTGAGTCGATTGGTAATTTTTTTTCTGTTATAGAACCTTTATTCTCCAGCTCTCCTTATAGAAGTAGAAGATAGAGTATAGGCTTGAAAAAAGGGAATTGTATGGGAAATGGAAATTCCATAATGCCAAAAAATAAAGGCTCAAAGGTGCTATTTAATAATGGATTTCTTGAAAAACTAACTAAAACCCATGTGGCAGTGCCAGTGACCATTTTGGGGATATATTCAACAGTTTTACTATACTATGCTTTTAGTTTATATCATTTGAGTATAGGTATAGTTATTGGCTTCTTTTTAATTGGTTGGTTTAGCTTTACTCTTATAGAGTATCTTACTCACCGGTACGTATTTCATATGGTGGCAAATACTGATCTACGAAAAAAACTCCAATATACCATGCATGGAGTTCATCATGAGTTTCCAAAGGATAAAATGCGGTTGGCTATGCCACCAATTTTGAGTTTAGCATTGGGGTTATTATTGCTCTGGATTTTTAATTTTATTATGGGAGCTTATGCCTGGGCTTTCGTTCCAGGATTTGCAGTAGGGTATTCCATGTATTTAGGTGTGCATTATGTAGTTCATGCTTATCCTCCTCCTAAGAATGTTTTGAGAAAGCTATGGGAACATCATGCTATTCACCATTATAAAGACCCAGAAAGAGCTTTTGGGGTGTCCTCTCCACTTTGGGATTTTTTATTGGGTACCATGCCCCGTAAATCTTATCATTAATAACAGTCAGGTCTAAGGGTTTTCTCACTTCTTAATTGCTTAAAGCGTTGTAATTTAACAAGTTTAGATGGTTTTTTTCTATAACTCATAAATCTGGGTTAAAATTATCATTGTCTGCACCTATGTGAGAAAATGTTTGAGGGGTAAAGAATTTCCAAATCTCTGTTTGAGACCATTTATTCACTTTCTGGAAAATAAATATAACTACCTCTCATTTATTATTTTTTAAACAATTAGATTTGATAATTTAAATTTTAGTGAACTTTAATTTGGTTAAATAAGCATTTGGTTTGAATTAAAGAAGACAGAATACAATATGAAGAAAGAAATAAGTATTTTGGGTTGTGGCTGGTTGGGGTTGCCTCTTGGAAAGGAATTATGTAACAATGGTTATCAGGTAAATGGGAGTACCACTAACCCTGAAAATATTTACTCTTTAGAGCAAGCTGGTATAAAACCTTATTTGATAAAGCTAACTCCTGCCTTAGATGAAGCACAAGCTTCCGATTTTTTTGATTCAAAAATATTGATAATAGCCATTCCCCCAAAATCTAAAACTTATGGTGATGCCTGGCATATCAACCAAATAAAAAGCCTTCTTACCCATATTAATGGAAAAGGTATTGAGCAAGTAATCTATATTAGCTCTACTTCCGTATATCCGGCTTTAAATAAAACAGTAACGGAAGTAGAAGTTTCCCAAGTGAAAGAGTCTGCAAATCAAGCGATGGTTCAGGCTGAAATTTTATTAAATAATTGTGAAAAATTTAACACCCTGATACTTCGCTGTGGAGGTCTGCTGGGGTATAACCGTATTCCTGGAAAGTACTTTCAAGGTAAGCAGTTGACTGGAGGAAATACTCCTGTAAACTACATTCATCGTGATGATGTTGTTCAAATTGTGAAAACCCTAATTGAAAGTGATAAAAAAAATGAAGTCTATAATCTTGTTACACCCATTCATCCACTTCGTAAGGATATTTATCTAAAAAACGTAAAAGATTATAACCTGATTCCACCTATATTTTTGGAAGGTAAAAAATCTTATAAGGTAGTTGACAGCAGTAAATTGATTCAAGATTTAAATTATTCCTTTCTTTACCCGGATCCCTTAAATTTTGATTATCAATAATTTTAGGGTTTTTGAAGTGAAAAAAATAGTAAACAGGAGCTATGCCCCTAACGTTAGTTATAAGGGAAGCAAAAATTGTAGGCTGTCAGATTCAAATTTTTTAGTTCAAATGTAGAGTATAAGTGGAAAACCAATTCACTATAATTTTTAAATAATGACACTGCGGGAGGTTCAAGCCCTGGTTAATCAGGGAGAAAATGAGGTGATTGAATTCAAACGCAAGGCCAATCATCCGGAAAAAATTGTGAAAGAAGTGGTAGCCTTTGCCAATAGCAGGGGTGGGCATTTACTTATAGGAGTAGATGACAATAAAACCATTTCAGGGCTGAAATACGCCGATGAGGATATTTTTGTCTTGGAGCGGGCCATTTTAAATTTCTGCAGACCTCGGATAAATTATGCTTTGAAAGTCATTCCTCTATCGGAAAATCGGAAAATATTGAGTTTTTATATACATCCCAGTATTAAAAAACCCCATTATGTATTGGAAGATGAAAAAAGTAGATGGGGAAAAGTTTATGTCCGTAATGAAGATAAAAGTATTCAAGCTAGTAGGGAAGTTAGGGAAATCTTAAGGAGAAGGAGAAGACAAAAGGACATTAGCTTTCATTTTGGAGAGAAGGAGAAACTTTTAATGGAATACTTGCAAAACCATGATCATATTACACTGAAGGAATTTTCCTCTTTGGCTAAGATCAACCTCTTTAAAAGTTCTAGAACTTTGATTTTGCTCGTTTTGGCTAATGTGTTAGAAATAATTCCCAGAGAAAAAGAAGATTATTATATATTAAAATAAATGACCGCCTAATTTTTGATTCGGAATTTAAGCGTGGGTAAGGAAGAATGCATATTAAAAGTTTAGTTTAGTCAACTCAAAACTCAAAATTCATATACTGGTTTGCTTCCTGAAGGCATGAAAGGAAAAATTTTTAAAGGGAGGAAAATTTCCGCTAAATTTGTTCTTTTAACGAAAAGACAATTTTTTGGAGTAAAACGAAAATGGAATTGACAGCAGAAAATAAATTTCGCAAGCTGATTATTGTTGGAGACAGAGTATTAATAAAACCAAGAAAAATCGCTGAAAAGACTTCATCAGGCTTGTTCTTGCCTCCCGGGGTAAAGGAAAAAGAAAAGATTCAGACAGGTTATATTATGAAAGTAGGTCCGGGGTATCCAATTCCAAGTATCCAGGAAGAAGAGGAACCCTGGAAGCAGGTAAATGAGAAAACCCGATATATACCCCTTCAGGCAAGGGAAGGAGATTTGGCCATTTTTCTCCAAAAAGGTGCTTTTGAAGTAATGTATGAAGAGGAAAAGTATTTTATAGTGCCCCAATCTTCTATTTTAATGCTTGAAAGGGAAGAAGACCTCTTTTAGCATTGAATTGCTCATCCGTTTCAAAGAGGGAAGACAATCCATATATTTTGGTTTGTTTGTGATGTAGGGGTGAGCAATATTTTATTCACTGAACTTTTAAAACAACCCTTGCCTTTCTAGTTAATGAGTCCCCTAAAAACTCAATTTATTGACTTTTTCGCAGGTGTTTGGATTCCCAGGGGCATAAACAATCCAATCTTTTTCATGCAGATCTAATAAAAAATGATGCGGGGAAGGTTTTGACCTTCTTTTCTGTTTTTTATAATCTTTTCAAAAATAGTAGTTACAGATGGAGCTGTAGGGTGCATTTTTTAAATTAAAGGAAAGATCAGGTAGGTCATTACACCTTCTAAGGCAAATCCTTTTATGTCAGGTTTTTTTAGACTCAATGTCTAAGCATAAGATGAAATTCGCTGGAAAACCCTGTTCAGCTTAAGTAATAAAACATAAGAATCCTTCCGATTTCAGATTATCCATTGGACAGTAGGTGCTATTTTTAAAATTTCTTTTGCTTCCTTAAAATAAATGCTGAAAGATCTTAATTGGAAGGATGATTAGGTAAATCGCTATCACCCCGGGTTCATTATTTATGTACTGAAGAAATTTGTGATCTGAGTCCTTCTAATTTTTCAAATCAAGTCTATTGGTTAAAATAAGTCTTTGGAAAAAATTACTTAATATGTAATTTTTTCGATTCATATTGGAAAAAATATTCCTCCGAAAAATATGGCTTTTGACAGCAGTCAGGACTCCATGCACTTTTCTTGCTTTTTTGTTTAAGTGGTGCTGCATGGGAGTTATACTCAATCTTGGAGAAAAAAATAGACCTCTGAAATAAATTTGGATTGAAGGGGAGGGATGTTTGAGATTACCCTAAAACAAGTTTAGTTTTAACAGGTATCTTCGAGCGATAGGTCTTACCTGGATTAAGTCGAGACAATTTAGATTACATAGAGGAAAAATTCCCTTTTTACTATAACTTGTGCAAGTTCTAAATTCTTAATTTGTAATAATACTTTACTATGGGTAGGGAAATTTGGGATTTTATACTTGCCAGATATCAGGAAATAGCCCATTTAAGCCTTCAACACCTTGAAATAACCGCCTTTTCGGTGGGCTGTGCCATTATCTTTGGGGTACCTTTGGGCATTGGGATTGCTAGAAAACCTCGAATGGGCAAATGGTTGCTACAGTTGGCTAATGTTTTGCAAACCATTCCCAGCTTGGCTTTATTTGGCTTACTTATTCCCTTTTTAGGAATTGGGAAAATAGCGGCGGTTTTTGTATTATTTTTATATGCACTTCTTCCCATTCTAAAGAATACCTATATGGGATTGGAGAGTATCGAACCTTCCATTATTGAAGCAGCAAAGGGGATTGGAATGACCAGTAGGCAAACGTTATTTTTGGTCGAGTTTCCCTTGGCATTGCCCATAATCATGGGGGGAATTCGAATTTCTACAGTAATAAATATTGGAACAGCCACAATTGCTGCATACATAGGAGCTGGTGGGCTGGGAGATTTTATTTTTAGAGGAATAGCACTTAATGACAATATGATGCTTTTAGCGGGAGCTGTTCCTGCTGCTGTACTAGCCCTTTTGGCTGATTATTCTTTAGGAATGGTGGAGCAGACCTTATTAAACAGGCAATTTCAAAATAGAAGGGTGGTTGATCGAAGAATAAAACTTCTGAAGAGACTTGCCATATTAATCCTGTCCTTTATTATTTTATCCGTAGGATTTGCTGTTTTATTGCCCTCAAAAAAACAATTGGTGATTGGTTATAAAGCCGATCTTGAGGGCCCCACTTTGGCACAGATTCAAAAGATATTTTTGGAAAAAAATACAGATTTTGAAGTTCAGACTAAGGCCTTGGGGAGTACTTTTTTGGCCTTTCAGGCTTTAAAAAATAATGATATTGATACTTATGTGGAATATACAGGTACCGCTTATCAAGCCCTTCTTCATCAGGACAGTCTAAAGAATCCTCAACAGATTTATCAATTTTTGAAGGATAGTTTACAATCCGGCTTTGGAATTCAAGTGCTTACTCCATTAGGTTTTAATAATACTTATGCATTTGCCATGAAGGATTCGGTTGCGGAGCAATTATCTATTAAATCTATTTCCGACATGGGGAAAAAGGCATCTCAATTGCGTTTAGTAAGTACGATAGAATTTCAAGACCGACAACAAGATGGTTTACCAGGGGTAGAAAGAGCATATGGTTTTCAGTTTAAAGAGGTAATTAATATGGAAAGTGAGATTCGATATTTAGCCTTAATGTCTGACCAAGCTGAAGTTGTGGTAGTTTATACTACTGACAGTCAAATTAGAAGGTTTAATTTACGTGTGTTAAAGGATGATAAAAAATTTTTCCCTCCCTATGAGGCAGTTTCTTTTGTTGGTGAAAATTTGGAAAAAGAGGCTCCAGAGGTAATAAAGTGGTTAAATATGTTGGGAGGAAAGATTAATAATGATCAAATGATCCAACTCAATTATGAAGTCAGTGAAAAAGGTATGAAAGAGGAAAAAGTTGCCCGTCAGTTTTTACTGGAAAACGGTTTGCTTTAAAATGCCTTGTTGCTTTCCAGTAAACTCAACTTACTTTCAAATGTAAAAGGTTTTGTCTTCTCCGTCCTTGTGAAGGATTTCTCTGTTAAAGATCTTTTTGAGTGGAGGTATATTTTTTGTTGAATTGTTTCCCATTTTGGATATGACAAATGGCTTTTAGCGTTAAAAAAGAAAAGGAAGGGGTAAAATTTTTTCTTTTTTAATTAAGAAAATAAATATTTCCAGAGTTGGAGTAGGTGGAATTGTATTTAAGAAGAGTTTAACTTTTTCGGATGATATATTTTCTGCCAATATATAAATTAACTGCCTCACTATATTTTATTTCCGAAGTATTGAAGAAATATTGATTTGGGGTTAAAAGGGAGAGATTTAATTCTTTATTTATCCAAATATTATATTCCTTTTTAGGTTGGGGGTTAAAGGTAGCCCCCTGAAACTTAAGTCTTTTTTGCCTGTTATATAGGGTGAATAAGATTGGAGATTTTAGGAAAATGGTTAAGCTTTGCTTTTTTATTTTGCCGCTTTATTTTTTGTCTTTAGGAGGTTTTTGTAGTGAAGGAAATTTTTATCCAAAGCAAAGGTCTGATAAAAAGGTAATTGTTTATGGAGGGGATAGAGATTTTGCTCCCTTTGAATTTTTAGATGAAGATGGAAAGCCTGATGGTTTTTTTATTGATTTATTGACTGAAATAGGTAAAGTAAGTGGGTATGAATTCAAATTTGTTTTAAAGTCCTGGCCCGAAACATATAAAGAATTTACTCAAGATTCCGCTTTTGACTTATCTGAGATGTTTTATAAAAGAGAAAGGGTTGATTCTTTTGAATTTTCCCAATTGGTTGCTTTGGTAGATCATCGATTTCTGGTTCGTACTAAAGATAAGTCATTGGATCTTTCCGAGGGATTGGAAGGAGTGGAAATTGTATTGGAAAAGAATTCTTATCTTGAGAAATACATAAAAAGGCATTTTCCTAAAGCACATATGAATTCAGTAGGCTCTCAACCGGAGGCTTTAAACCTTTTAGCATTAGGAAAGTATGACTTAGCGTTAGTAAATGAATATGTGGCACAAACCATACAATTTAAACCTGAATATTCCGGATTAAGGATAACAGGTCCTCCCATGATTTCCGCTCGTTTGGCTTTCGCTGCTCACAAGGGTGATACGGCCTTAATAAATGTAATCAATGAAGGCCTAGAATTGCTTAAAATACAACAGCGCTATACTGAAATTTACAATAAATGGTTTTCCATTTATATACCAAAAGAAGCTTCCAGATCTTATCAAATTATGAAATATGTAAGATGGGTTTTGGGGAGTATTATTTTGTTATTATTATTGGCTGGAATATGGATTTTCTCTTTAAGACGAATGGTTAAACTCCAGACTACCGCTATTCAAAACGAACTAAAGGAGAAAAATTACGCTTTGGCCGAAATGAATAAGATTAATAAGGAGCTGGATAGTTTTGTATATAGTATTTCCCACGATATTAACGCTCCTATCGCTTCTGTTCTGGGACTAGTCAATATCATGAAACATGACTTGAAATATCCTGAAATAGAGGGG
>NZ_SMMB01000457.1 GCF_009711365.1 Xanthovirga aplysinae
TTTCTCTCACAGTGCCTAAAAGTTAGGGTTCTTGATTTCCATTTTCCTTTCACTTTTAACTCTTCACTTTTACTTCTTAATTTATTTAAACCCCGGCAAACTTTATGGCCGATTCATCCCATAGAGGAGCATTTTGTACAGCCTCCAATACTTCTTCTGCAGAACTGACCTCTACCCAAAGATTTTGGTGGTTTTTATGCATAAAATTTTCCTCAATGCTGCGGTTAAGCATCTCGATTAGTGGATCATAATACCCCTTTACATTTACAATTACAATCGGGTGTACAAACTGACCCAGGCGTTTTAGGGTGAGGGCCTCAAACAGTTCTTCCAGGGTGCCACAGCCTCCCGGTAAAGCAACTAAGGCATTTGATTTTTCCATGATTAAGGATTTTCTTTCCCTCATATCCTGAGTGATAATTATCTCAGTTAAGCCTTTATGTTGCCATTCCACTTGGATCATGAATTCAGGGATAATGCCTATGGCTTTTCCTCCCGAATTCATAACAGAGTCTCCGATTTGTCCCATTAACCCTTTTGCTCCTCCGCCATAAATTAATTGAATATTGTTTTCGGCAAAAAGTCTTCCCAATTTATCAGCGGTCTCAAAATAAATGGGGTCAACTTTAGTGCTGGAGGCACAGAATACACCTACATTCTGAATCATATAAATCTTGAGTTTAAAAAAATAAAACAAATATAGATTATAGTATTGCAATTATTCTTTTGTTGATGCCATTATTTCGAAAAGTTCATCCAGGTTAGGTGTTAAGATGATTTCTGTTCGGCGGTTTTGTTGTTTTCCTTCTGTACTTTCATTAGAAGTCAAAGGAGAAAACTCTCCTCTACCAGCAGCGGTAATATGAATGGGGTCAACTCCGGCATTAGTGAGAATACGAACAATTGATGTGGCACGCATTACACTTAAGTCCCAATTATCTTGCATGTATTTTGAAGTACGTGAAATGCCTACATTATCGGTGTGACCTTCCACTAGTACATTAATTTCGGCTTGTTCTTTTAAAACAGCAGCTAATTGTTTTAGAGCTTTTATTCCAGCAGGGTCCACGATGATGCTTCCCGATTTGAAAAGCAGCTGCTCGTTGAGTGATACATAAACTTTACCATTCTTAATATGTACTTTTAGGTCACTTTCTTTAAAGCTCAATAATGCTTGACTTACTTTTTGTTTCAGGGAATTCACGGCGGCTTCTTTTTCAGCAATTAAGCGTTCTAATTCAGCTACTCTGGCTTCTCGTGCTACAAGGTCTTTGCTTAATTCATTATTTTGCTGCATGGATTGTTCTAGGCTTTCTTCCATGACCATTAAGCGCTTTTGCTTGGCTGAAAGCTCCCGGCCTAATTGCCCGCTATTAGATTTTAGGCTTTCATACAGTTCATTCAACTCCTTTTTTTCTTTTTGAATCCTGGTTAATTCTTCCCTAGAGGCTTTTAATTCTCCTTCTTGTTTTTCTTTTTCGTTTGTTCTTTTGGTCAATTGCTCATTAAGGCGTTCTATTTTTTTTTGGGAGATTGCTAATTCTTCCTGGTTTTCTGCCAATTGGATAGCAATTTTTTCTTTTTCAGCCATTGTTGAATCATAAACCTTTTGGGATACACAACCACTGGAAAGAGAGGAGATTGCTATTAGGGTGATCAAACCAAGTATAATACCAATGCGATTATTCTTTGTCATAAGTCTTCAAATCATTTTT
>NZ_SMMB01001032.1 GCF_009711365.1 Xanthovirga aplysinae
ACGGTTACATCCGAGGAGGATGGATTTGGGCTTCCAGGGGTAACTGTGGTGTTAAAGGGAACCACAACTGGAGGTCAAACTGATTTTGACGGAAATTATAGTTTTGAAATCCCTTCAGAGGGAGGACTCTTAGTTTTTTCCTTTGTAGGAATGACAACTCAGGAAGTTGAAATTGGGTCAAAGTCAGTAGTTGATATTATAATGAGTACGGACGTCAAGCAATTGACCGAAGTTGTCGTGACAGGGGTAGCTACTGGAATCTCTGCGAAAAAACTCGGGTTTTCAGTTAGTAAAGTAAATAAGCAGGCTTTAGAGGCTGTTCCGGCAACCGATGCTGGTAATGCACTTAGAGGTAAGGCTGCAGGGGTGAGAATTGTTCAGGCTTCAGGTAATCCTACTAGTTCTTCTTCTATTCGATTAAGAGGATCTACTAATATATCGGGAAGTCAAAGTCCCTTGATAATTGTGGATGGAATTATTACTGATGGTTCCATTAGTGATATTAATATGGAAGATGTTGAATCTATTGAGATTCTAAAGGGAGCTGCAGCATCTTCATTGTACGGATCCTTAGCAGGTAATGGAGTAATACAAATCTTAACAAAGAGAGGAGCAATTGGGGGAAAACCAACCATAAGTTTAAGGAGCGAGTTTGGTTTTTCAGAAATTGGAAGAGCTTATCCAACAGCTGATAAGCATTCTTATAAATTGGATGAAAATGGGGAATTTTTACTCCTTGAAGGTAAGGTGCAAGTCGATGAAGATGGGCTTTTAGATAACCCTTTTCCAAGGTACAATAACAATGCTAAAAATTTATTTGGATCGCAACCTTGGAGGACAATCTCGGCGAGTGTAGGACAAACTGGAGATAAGTTCAACTACTACGCCTCTTTTCAGGATATGCATCAGCAAGGAGTGATAAAAGAATTAGATCCATATAAAAGACAATCGGTAAAATTAAATGCTGATTTACTTCCTAATGATAAATGGAAAGTGAAAACCTCGGTTTCCTATACTAAAACCACCGGAATCGATGTAGTGGAACAAGGTCAAAGTCCTAATTTGTTTTATGGAGTTCTTATTTATTCTCCCTATTTAAATTTAGCAGAAAAAGATCCGGAAACTGGCCTTTACGCAGTAAGACCGGATGGGTTTGATGTGATTGACGCTGGAAATTTTAGAAACCCTTTTTATGATGCTTTACAGGTCGATAGGTCTCGTGACAGAGATCGTTATTTAGGAGGGGCTGAAGCAAATTATAAACCCTTTGAATGGTTATCTTTAACTGGAGGATATTCTTTGGATAAAAGTGTATGGGACAGAATAACTTTTTATCCACAAGGCTTTGAAACACCAAGCCCAAGTTCTACTCTCAATAACGGATACTATAGGATTAGAAAATATAATCGATCAACTTCCATTTTATCTTTCCAATCCACTGCCAAAAAACAATTTGGGAAGTTTAATACTGCATTGTCTCTAAAATACATTTTAGAAAATAGGATGTATAGCCGCTTAACTGCTGAAGGATACGATTTTATTGCAAAGGGGGTAATTTCTCTTGATAATGGTAAAGAGAATGATGTCTCTTCCTATTTCCAAGAAGAAATTGCCGAGAATTATTTTGTGAATTTTGATTTGGACTATAATGACAAATTAATATTCAATGGAATGCTCAGAAGAGACGGTTCATCGATGTTTGGAGAGGATGCTCGTTATGCTTTATACTATAGGGGATCCCTGGCCTACCGTTTATCAGAAGATTTTAATTTGCCAGGTATTAATGAATTTAAGTTGAGAGCTTCCTATGGCACCAGTGGTCAGAGACCTTATGCATGGGCTGCACAATATGAGACCTTTGATGTAACTGATGCAGGTATCTCCCCAGATATTTTAGGTAATGTAAATCTAAAACCATCGGTGGTATCTGAGTTTGAAACAGGTATAAATATTGATTTTTTAGGAAGGTTTTCTGCTGAAATAACTTATGCTTATTCCACTACAAAAGATGATATTTTGTTAGTGCCACTTTCACCAGTTTCGGGGTATACCGCCCAATATCAGAATGCAGCAGACTTAAAACAAAACTCCTTTGAAGTTTCTATTAATGGGGATGTAATACAAGGAAAGAAGATGAAGTGGAATGTAGGGCTTAATTTTGATACCAATAACACAATAATTACTGGTATGACAAGGCCACCGTTTACAAGGAATACGGCTACAGCCCTTCAGTTATTCCGTGTGGAGGAAGGCCTTCCTTATGGGACTATCTTTGGGAATTCTATTGTAACGGATGTAAACCAACTTACATTAGATGCCAATGGATTTGTGATGAATGATAAATCGTATACCCCTGGAGGAGAAAATAACACAACAATAAACGATTATTTTATCAATGAAGATGGGTATGTTGTGCGTAAGGATTACTACAATACGGGAAAGGAACAGGCATTGTTAAAAGTTGATGAAAAAGGGACTCCTGTGGTGGAAGCTATAGGGAATACCAATCCGAAATTCAACTTAGGGCTTACCTCTAATTTGTCATACAATGGGTTTACCTTTTATACGCTGTTTGATTATCAACATGGGGGTGATATCTATAATAATACTAAACAGTTATTGTTTTTTGAAGATAGACATCTGGATCAAGTTAAATATGCAGAAATAGGGAAACATCGGAATTATTCTGGTGGGGCAAGTACGCTCTATAATGCAAATAATGCAATCTCTCATTTTGTTGAGGATGGCTCCTTCCTAAAAATAAGGGAAATTTCTCTTTCTTATAAAATTGATAATTCAAAGTCTAATTTTTTAGGTGGGTTCTTTAAAACTGCAACCTTTGCCATATCTGGGAGAAACCTATTTACTATAACTAAGTATTCGGGTTGGGACCCTGAAGTTGCATTGGGGGACAATCCTACCAACTTTAGAATTGATGAATTTTCTTATCCAAATTTTAGGACTTATACAGGTAGTGTTAAGCTTACATTTTAATTTGATTTAGATTATGAAATACATTAATAAAATAAAAATAGGAGCATTAATTTTATGTTTTTTCATAGGGGTTGTTGGTTGTGCAGATTTGGAGGTAGAAAATTTAAATGAACCTAATAGAGAGCAGGCTCTTTCAGAAGCTTCTGATATTTTAAGTTTACTGAGTGGGGCAACCTTGGATGTGATGTGGGACCAACATGATATGACGAATATACATATTGGTCTTATGACAGATCAAAGCACTAATACGAATAATGCCAACGATTTTTGGGCCTATAGTGATCAACCAAGAAGATCATTGCAGAATTCTACTATAAATAGTAATCTTTTTGTTTTCGATAGGCCTTGGTCAGATAATAATAGTGCTATTTCCACAGCTAATCTTATTATCTCCTTAATTCAGGACGGTATGGTATTGGAGAATAGCGATGGAGTAGATAAGACCCAGGAAGCCCTGATGGGTGCTTATTTTATAAGAGGAATTGCAATGGGAGCCATCGGTACATTGTTTGAAAGGGGCTATGTGGTGGATGAGAAGACTGATCTTACCACCCTTGAATTGCTTCCTTCTTCTGAGGTAATAGATGCGGCTGTAGCGAGTTTAGAGCTGGCAATGGGGGTAATTGGCCAATCTAATGTTGATTGGGAGTTTTTTCCAACCGGGGAGGTATTTGAAGGAAATAGATTCAAACGAATTATAAATTCTTATATCGCAAGGTTTCTAATTTCTAAGGCTAAAACTCCCGAGGAGGCCCAAACCTTGGATTATGCAAGAATTAAACAATTTGCGCAAAATGGGATCACACAAGATTTTGCTCCTTATGGAAAAACGGAGGTGATTTATGCCCAGGATTTAGATTGGACTCATTATTCAGTGTCTTCAGGAGGGCGTTATATAAATACAGACCAAAAAATAGCGTGGTTTTTTGATGATTCACAACCAAAGGATTATCCAGCTTCTGGAACATTGCCACCTGTGACAACTAATGACAAACGTGCTGAATTGTATTATGATTATTTTGAAGATTTAGGTTATTTAGATGCTGAACGAAATAGGTCTTTATTTTCAAATTATGGTTTAAACCGTTGGTATGGTTATGGAAATAATGAAGATTATGATAACGCTTTAATTCCATATATCTTGAAATCGGAGATGGATTATATTATTGCTGAATGTGAATTTATGCAGGGAAATCGAAGTGCTGCATTGGCTATTATTAATAATGGGCCTAGAAGTACTGTTGGGGAATTAAGTCCTGTAACGGATGATTCCCCTGAATCCATAAGGCATTTATTGCATTATGAATATTCAATCGAATTGGATTATACCGGTAAGGGGATTCAATGGGCTTTTATGAGACGACATGGGTTATTACAAAGAGGGACCCCAAGACATTTTCCTGTGCCAGCAACAGAACTTGAATTAGTTGGGGAAGCTTTATATAATTTCGGTGGCGAACAAAATATTGACGGTTTGAATACCTCCGATGGAAATGGATCATGGAAATAGTAATTAAAATTGTTTTTGGGTTTTGAAGAGATGAGATTTTAGAATTAAAAATGATAAATATTATGAAAAAAAATTTAGTTTATCTATATATAATCATGGGAGCTATCTTGATGAGTTGTGATCCGGATGCGACTGATTTTTTGGAAGTTAATCAATCTGAAATAACTGATTTTTATAATGAAATTTCAGGAGAGTCTGAGCCTTTCGCTACCGATACATACACATATAAAGCAGAACCAAGAACTGGGTCTACTTTTGCATGGGAGGTAAAGGGTATAGAGGCTTCTATTATGCAAAATTCTGAATTCCCCTTTATTGCTGAAATTACTTTTGGGAATTCATCTATTGATTTGGATGTAGCCGTTGTAGTAACTGAGACAACAGAATGGGGAGAGTCGAAAATGTTTACTGATTCTGTGAACATAATAGGCTTTTGCCCCCTGGATTTGGATCAATTTGTGGGTACTTATACAGAATACCTTGATGACGATCCAGGTTCTGAAAGTACCGTTACAATTGAGAGGAATCCTGATGATGAAAGGTTTGGATTAATAATTCGCAGTTTTGGTTTTGGTGCCTGGTCGGGGCAAACTGAGGGATCTTTGAAAATCAGTTTGGATAATTGTGACAATTCGGTTAATGTACTCACTCAAGTAGTAGAAGGGATCGAAGATTTTAATGGAAGTGGACCGGTTTCGGTAGGTTTAAATGACAATGTTAAAGGGACCTTTGACCCTGATACAAAAGAAATATCATTTATAGGTGAAGTTACAGTTGCCGATGGCCCAATTGGAGAAGTGAAATTTTCTTATTTTAAACAATAGGTATAGCTTACTGATTACCTTGAAAAAAAGACTACCTCTTATTTGAAGGTGGTCTTTTTTTTCAAGACTCATCGGTTAGAGACTAGTAGCCCTCAAAGTATTAAATTTGGAAAAATGATTGTTCTTTAATTTACTCCAAAAAATGAATTGGCCTATAAAGATTTAATTGAAGAATTTTCCTCTGATTTAAAAGGTCTTATTAATAATGGTTAAGGATATTTAATCAACCTATAATCCAAATTCCAGGAAAATGGCTTGAATTTGATTACGAAAGTTCGTGAAAATTCAAAAAACAAATAACTTATTCCTGAACAAACATACTTTCCCAAGCCAAGGGGGATAGTATAATAGAGTTTGTTTTTGACCTTTCAAAGCCCTTTTTGCCAAATGACCCACCCTCTTGACATTGCAAAATGGAAGATTTTCCTGTTTTGCATTAAGTTTTTTAACGGTCTATACTGTTCTCGATAGAAAGTCTTCCCTTCCTGAAAATGAAGAAAAAAGTACAATAATATCTAAGGTAAAAGAGGTATTGTATTTTTAGATTGTATTAATTTTATTTAGAATTCAAGACTCCATACTATTTATTTTCAGTAGATTTTTTAAGGTTAAAAACTCTGGAAACATTGAACCCAAAGTGGATATCCCCTTTCAGGAAATCTCCTGTTGTTTCCGATATAAAACTCTTAGCCACCATAGCCCTGGAGTTAGAAATAAAAAGCTGAAAAACATGTCCCCCGGTTTCAATGTCCATACCCAAAGCCAAAGCATTAAAGTTCCCCTCTGGAGCATTCTTATGAAATTGGTAATAATATTCGAAATTTAAGGATGTCCTAGGGGTGAGTTTATATCGGGCACCGGTTCCTAAGGCTATGATGTCATTTCGGTCTTCCTTTTCCTTTACTAGGTTATGGTGAATCCAACTGGGCATGAGTTGTAAGGAGAAATTGGAAGTAAACTTTCTTGCTATTAACAATTGGTGGACGTAACTGCTTCGGTGCTCAAAGGATATTTCCCTTGATTCATCGGCTGGCTTTAGGGTATTAATAGCGATGCTACTAAATGCTGTTAAGGTTATTGGAGTAGTCCTTTGTCCACTACTTTGCCTCAACAGTTGGTATTTTAAATAGCCGTCATAAGTTTTTTCAAAAGAGTTTCTTCCAAAACCTGCATTGAATCGGTCGCTAAAGCCATAATCAAAGCCTAGCCTAATATTTGCATCATCTAAACCAAATAGGTCATAAAATCCACTATTTAATCGTCCAAACTTGTGAGAGATTACAAAATTGAGGACTCCCTCTCCAACCATTTCTACAGAATGGCCATTAACTAGACGATTACTTTTAAAGGTAGCATTTGCATATGTTATGCTGTTTTTTTGATTTTCATTTTCCAGCATGTCTAACAAATCGTCCTGGGCTTTTAGGGAATGGGCAAAGAGAACGAAAATAAAAAGGGAAAAA
>NZ_SMMB01001166.1 GCF_009711365.1 Xanthovirga aplysinae
CTATTTTATTTAATTACCTCAGGCTAAATTATACCGGTTAATAGACCTAGTGATTTCCTCATTTTGACAAATCAAATTGGAATAGAAATATTAAATAACCAATCAAAATAATTTTCACAAACAACGAATCTATTTACCTTCCTTAAGTACCTCACCTATTCTACATCAAGGAAAGGAAAAGTTTTTATCTTTATAATAATTTATACCAGCTAAATTTAATTTGGAATTACCTTCAATAATTCCCATCCATCCGACAACCACAACAATGGAGGCCAAGATATAAAGAAGAGGTTTTCAAATAGCCCATTCATTGTTTAGGGTTTAACAAAAAAAGAATAATTCAAGTTAGAACTTAGAAAGGAAAAAGAAAGCCTTAAATTAGAAGGCGAAGAATAAAAAAATTAATTATGCTAAACAACTCAACTGCCTTCAGCGGATTTTCAACAAATGACCTTTCAAAGACCAGAGAATTTTACCAGGAAATTTTGGGTCTAAAGGTAAAAGAAACACCAATGGGGGCATTGGAGCTACACACTCCTGGTAATAATCCCATATTTATTTACTCAAAAGAGAACCATATTCCAGCAACCTTTACGGTTCTTAACTTTCAGATAAAAGACATTGAGAAAACAGTGGATGAATTTATCGGCAAAGGAATCACCTTTGAGCAATATGAGGGAATGATTGCTACAGATGAAAAGGGAATTTGTCGAGGTGATAAGGGACCAAGCATCGCTTGGTTCAAAGACCCAGCAGGAAATATCTTGTCCTTAATTGAAAAAAGATAATTTATCTCAATGGAAAACGCTCTCTTGACCCTATACTTTATCGAACTACCAGAAGGAGCATAAGCGATAATAAAATGCGGTATCTATAGGGTCATTATAAATGTAATTTAACCATTGCCCTATTAAATCATTTTGGTTTAGCTCAATAGTGGGATTGTATTGTGGCCAGAATTGAAATAAAAATTGATGGGTTCAAAACTTTATTGTTCTTTTGATTAAGCTATGATGAAAAGATTAGCAAAATATTATATAAAAATTAGGCCCAAGCCAAACCCTTAGGCCAATCGATCATCATTTTTTTAAGTATACCGATACATTACCATTGTGTCCGTTATACTTATCCGGATCATTACAAATGAGCCTGCACCATCTGAAATAATGGTAATATCCACTCCAATTCTAGAAGGTGTTCTGGGAACCTGGCAAAAAAGTTTATTTTTTGCCTAATACCTTTAAGTTTTATTATAGGCTCCATTCCCATAACTTTCAATACAAAAAAGGCAGGATGCCGGTTTATAAACCCTTTGTGGTTCGTTTGAATTTATGATGCGACCACATTTCAAATGTATCTAAACAAGGGAATCCATTGGAAGCTCCCTGGGTCCACTCAATTTTATTCACAATTTGATAATGACTTTACAAAAGTGAAACAATTGAATAAATCCATCAAATTTCATCCACCCATTTGGCAATTTCCTGGCCAATAAAATGGGGGTTATCTTCCTGAATAAAGTGTAATCCCTTTCCAATATCCACCATTTTTGTGTTGGGGAAACTATTTCTTATATATTCCACCTCCTTTTTCTTCAAAATTGCTCCAGGTTGAGCGTACAAACACAATTTGGGAATATCTGTTTCAGTTAACCACTTATTGTACGCCGTCATTAAATTAAAAACACCCATAGGCTTCCCGTCAATTGGGATTTGAGTGGGCCAGGTTCTTACCGGTTTTCTACTTGCAACAGTAGGATATGGTCTTTTATAATTAGCCAATTCTTCTTTACTCAGTTTTCTTACAATTAGGTCTGGAACCACTTTGTTGAGGAACATATTGCCCACACTTAACATTAACCAACCCACAAAAGGAGTACGCATCATTTTGAATGCAAGCTTAAAATCTGAATGAAAATCATCCCAGCTCAGCGGTTGGATCATCGCCTCCATAAAGGCGATTCCTTTTATATTATCCCGATGGTTATTGGCGTAATTAAAACCCAAACCTGAACCCCAATCATGAATTACCAACGTAATGTTTTTAAGGTTCAGTTTCTTTATAAATTTTTCCAGGTAATCATAATGGTCATGGAATGAATAAGAAAGGTCTGGTTTGTCAGATTTTCCCATTCCTATTAAATCCGGAGCAATACACCGTCCCATTGATTGGAGATGAGGGATAACATTTCTCCAGAGATAGGAAGATGTTGGCTGCCCATGAAGAAATAATATGGGGTCTCCTTCCCCAACATCAACGTAGTGCATTCTGGAACCATTCACTTCTAAGAATTTAGATTCAAATGGGAAATCAGGTGAAATAACAGAATTCATATCAATAACATTTTAATTAGTATAAAGGAAAAACTCAATTTGCTTAATAATGCCAAAAAACACTTTTTGGTTTGGATCACCAATCCACTACCGGTCAGGGTATTTACGACCGCTTCAACTGGTTTACTTTAACCGCCAGGGTAATTCAATGGAAACAAGATGCTCCCACAGATTACCCTAACCATTAAATCCTATTTTGTTAACTAATATATGCCTCTAATTTGGTAAAAGCCTTTTCACGATAAGGTAAAAGTTCCTTATACGCTTCTGAGTCAAAGACTTCGTTCACAGCCTCTTTATTAGGAAACTCCACTACGGTAACTGCACTAGGTGTATACTCCCCAATTGAGGCTTCGGAAATTTGATATCTTCCAACAGGTTTGGCTTTTACTTGCTCAAAAAGTTTTCCCACATTACCTAAATAGTGGGTTAAAGCTTCGCTTTCTTTAGGATTAATTTTAGCGACAATAATTAAATTTACTTTAGACATAACTTTTGTATTTATGATGATTGATTAATTAGTTTCACACATTTATTCCCCTATTTCTTCAGGAAAAAATCGATTTAATTGGCCTTCGGAACTCTCATAACCTTTTTTTTATTAATGAAGTCTGTGCTTCCTGAGAGTTCTCCAGGGGGAGAAATAATTGAACTGATTGAACTAATTAAAGTATTTGAGTTATTTGAAGATTGAGATAAATTTGAACCAACTCCTGTTTAATCATTATTTGATAAATCTATGAATGGCCTCATTAGCATTATCCTGATAGGATTCGTTTTTTAAATCTTGCCAAATAGTGCTCTGATCT
This sequence comes from Xanthovirga aplysinae, assembly GCF_009711365.1. Taxonomy (GTDB): domain Bacteria; phylum Bacteroidota; class Bacteroidia; order Cytophagales; family Cyclobacteriaceae; genus Xanthovirga; species Xanthovirga aplysinae. The sequence continues at coordinate 3,143 of NZ_SMMB01001166.1, forward strand.
ACTACTGGTCCAGTAAGTACATTTTCCTTACTGGCGTAAAAAACTCCACTATTTAAGGCTTCATTACTAATACCGTCTACGAATCGCTGTGCACCTTTACTTAGTTTATGAGACAAGCCCATCAAAGGCATAAATATTGGCATTCCAATATATTTGAACAGAATACGCTTAAGGAATGGAAGGTCAGTCATTCCTTCGGTACCTCTTGTTCCTCCTGGGCTCATACTTATGAATTTGATATGGGGATGTTTTCTTGCCATATGCGATATCCATAAAGTTCCCCCATACTTAACCCACCCATAAACCTGCATGGCATCAAACTTACCCTCGAAGGCGGTACCATCAAAAACAGAAGCGAATTCATCTACAGAATTTGTTTTTAATTGGGGACGATTCATTCCCGTTGCTTTAATCCCTCTTGCTGCTTCAGAACTTGCAAACAAAGCAACATTTCTAAGTTTATCGGCTTTCAACAATTCATCTACCAGCACCACATGTCCCAAAAGATTCGCTGCCGTAATATTGGTCACACCCTCTTTGGTTAAGCTTTCCGGACTTTTCCCCCCTACTCCACCAGCATTCATAATTAATGCATCAATGGGTTCATATAATTGGGAAACAGCCTTTCTCACAGAATCAGGATCTGAAACATCCATGATTAAGATTTCGAAGATTGATCTTCCTGTAGATTCTTCTAATGATTTTTTAGCAACTTCAGCTTTTATTCTATTTCTGCAGGCCAAGTAAATCTTTTCTGTGTCTTTAACTAAGGCCAATTGTCTGGCAGTATCTTTGCCAATGCCTGCATTGGCACCTGTAATCATTATTACCTTGTTCATGACTATATTTTTTTAAATGTGAAATTTGTTTGATTCTTTTCTCGATAGATGGTGAACAGAATTGCACCCGTAATACCAAGGATAAATTCTAAACCAGTAGCTTTAACCAAGCCATCCACAGGCATTCCATCTTGTAGTATACTTAATAATCTACCAGCACCGATGGAAAGAAAAAGGAGAAATGAAACCAGAGAGGAAGTATAGGTCAAATTTTTCTTGAAGGCTCCAATGATTGTCAATATTGCAATAGCCAAGATCAACGCACTAGAAGCTCTAACATCGTTTATTACACTGATATTTCCAGCAATATCAATCCCGGCACCAGCTTTCATTTCTACTGGCATCATTAGGGTAGTACCACCAATAAAGGTGAGCAATAAACCTGAAATAATTAGGAAGGTCTTTAATACTTTTGAATTTTTCATGACTTTGTTCTTTTAAATTTTGTTCTTTCAACTTGTATAGAACAAAGGTCATGAAAAGGAAAGCCTTTAATTTCTCGTTTTAGCCCAAAGATCTCTCATTTTGGCTCAGGCGGTATTCTGACGGAGATTTTCCGTAAATATTGATGAAATTTCTGTTAAAAGTAGCCAAAGATTCAAATCCAACATCATATGCAATATCAGAAACTCTCAAATCATTTGCTTTTAATAATTCAGCGGCCTTCTCCACTTTCTTTCTAGCAATGTATTTCTTTGGGCTATCGTTAAAAACTTCTTTAAACTTTCTTTTAAAAGAGGAAAGACTCAAATGACAAAGTGTGGCCAATTCATCTAAAGATAAGTTAGCGTATAAATTATGTTGGATAGTGGTTTTAAAGCCCACCTCGTTAGGTTTAAACAAAGCGGCTAAAAAGTCTAGTTGAGAAGGTGCCTGCTGGGATTTAGTCATCAACAAAACAAATTCTTTCAACTTTGTTTTTACCATATTGTCATCTGCTAACTCAGGGTTATCCAACAAAATATCAATGCTTTCCCTATAATGTTCCAGTAATCGGTCTACTTCAATTTGCTTAAGATTATAATCTAGGGAATAACTTGAGGTGGAAAGATCGAATTCAAACAGGTCTTCCACTACCGAAGGGTAAAGAAATATTCCCACAGATTCAATTCCGTCAACACACTTACTTTCATCATCGCTAGGTTCGAAGAAGTAATTAAGGCACTTAGCAAGCATGGCCTTATTTTTATTTAATTTAAAATAATCTTCCTGAGAACGGACCCCAACTTCACCCTTGTTCACAAACATAAAACAAGCCTCATCTTCAACATAATGCTTCAGTGTTCTATCAAAATAAGGCATGGAAAGCTTAATGAATACGGGTCGACCTTTATATTTTATTACCTGCTCTTTAAATTCCATTATTTTAAATTATTGCAAACATCACAGAAAAAGTGGTAGTGTGCGATTTAGTTTAAATTTGGGATACAAGATAGCCAAATCTGTTAATTGGCAAAGCAAACCGCACACTGAAAAACTTCCTCTACCACCAAAATACCATGATTACATACTGAAAATTATAGCTGCATTTCAAATTTGATGATCGCTCAATAACATTTTAATCATACCTTACTTTCAAAAAGAATTCTACCTACGCGAATACGTACTTTTATTTTCTTTCAAGTCGAATATAATAAGGGTACCCATAATATTCTCTTTCTGCTGCTGCAAATGCCACTACAGTTCCGGATAATACATCCCCAATTTTATAAAGTTTTAAGGATAAAAACTGACTAAACTCATGCCTGATATCTTTCGAAGGTAAATCACCAGGAAACATACCTATGAATGAGTTTTCATTAACTTGACCCATTGTTAAAATGGATTTGTGGGGCAATGGATTTCCTTGAGTGAAATATGATTTTAACGTAAAATCTAAATAGTCAATAATAATGTTTCCATCTGGCTTTATTTTTAATGTACAAGGCACGTCCTGATTTCCAACCCTGATTGTACCCTTCCAATTTCCAAAAAAAGTGGAATCGCTAGTATAGTGTTTGTATTGGCCAATTATATTAATAGGTTCGGGGGTATAATCAGGTAATATTATCCTACTTAATTTATTGGTAATGTCCTGGCAATATTGCTGATTAAAGGTATTTAATATTACAGCAATGGCTATATTTTTCTCCGGGATGAGTTTTATCATTGAACTTATCCCCATCATTCCCCCTTCATGCCAAACTAACTTAAATCCATCATCATCAGGTTTATAATACCAGCCAAGCCCATAATAAGTAGCATCATAATAGTGGTATAGGGCATTTTTATTTTTATAACTATGCATCAAATCAATGGATTTATCATTTAATACCGTGCTATTACCATTTTTCAGATGAAACATCCCAAATAAAATCAAATCGTGCACACTGGAGTAAATATTTCCTGCACCTCTAGTGTTATTTCTGACCTTAGGTAGTACGGTTTGATTTAAGCCATATTTTTTGGCTACAGTCAATCCCTTTTTATTCGGATATCCAACAAAGGAGTTTTTCATTCCAAGAGGTGAAAACAATTCATCATCCATGAATCCCGAAAAGCTTTTACCACTTTGTTTTTCTATAATATAATCCAACAAGCCGTAACCCATATTTGAGTACTCAAACTTCAATCCGGACGGATGAAATAAGTAGCCGTATTTTTTAAAGGCTGTTTCAAAATCATCAACACGGACAACTCCTTCATCATCATAGTTAATTTCAAAATATGTCCCCAAACCTGAGGTATGGTCTAATAAATCCAGCACCTTCACTTCTGAAGAAACACCTTCATAACTCTTAAATTTTAATGGGGAAATATATTTTTCGGCGGGTGAATGAATATCAAATCCTGGTTCCTGATTAAGAATCATTATACCAGTTGCGGTTATAGGTTTTGATACAGAAGCTAATTGGTAGGAAGTTTGTATTGTTGCTTTTATTTGATTTTCAACATCGGCCCACCCAAAAGCATTTTCATAAATGATCTTGCCATCTTTTGCCACCGCAACAACAGCGGAAGGAATTGTTTTGCTTTCGATTGCTTTAAGGATGTTATCTTCAATCGAAGAAAAATCATATCCTGAACTATTTTGACTTTTTGCACTCTTTACTAAAGATAGTGCTAAAACGATAAAAAGAATTTGTTTCATTATTGTTGTGATTTACCTTAAATAGCCACAAATCACAGCAAATACACAGGATTGGTCGTCCCAAAACGAGTTTTCGGACCAAATTTACCCTTATTTTTTCACAAATTCTTCAAAATATTCCCTTGGGGTCTTTTGGGTTTGTTTTTTGAAAATATAATTAAATGATGATTTTGAAGCAAAGCCACTATCATATGCATGGGCTAAAAAGGTAAATTGTTTTTTTTCATCTTTTTTTATCCTTTCAATAAATTCCTTTACCCTATATCTGTTAACAAACTCATGAAAATTGATGCCAAGAATTTGATTAATAACCTTTGAAATCACATTTTCATGAATGCCTGTTTTGGTAGCAAAACTTTTCAAGCTTAAATCCGGGTCAAGATAAAACTTCTCGGAATCCATTTTGCTTTTTAAGGACTCTGCAATTAATTGGAAATTAAGATTGTCTTCAGAAGATATTTCCTTGCGAGGCTTTACTAAAGTTTTTAAACCAATAGCTCCTAAGCCGGAATTTGTATATCCCTTAAATCCAATCCATAAAATTATAATGGTTAGAATAATGTATAATGGAAAAAAATAAAACTCTCCATACATTCCTTCAAATAAAAAAATATCGGTTAATCGTATTCCAAACCAAACGAACCAAAATGATACAAAGCTAACGATGGGTACTTGTATCCATTCTAAGGATTTATCCTGTGTATGGGAAAAATTGTTGTAGAGCCATTTTTTATACCTTACCAATAAAATTATTGACCATACCATAAATATAGTAGAGTACAGAAATCCTGACCACTGTACAACTATAAAAATCAGATGCAGATTATTCTGAACATCAGCTCCTATTTGAATGGCACCATCCCTGTAGAATGGGGTTCTGTAATACATTAATTCAAGGACCACAGGGATAAAAAGAAGATAGTCTTTTTTAATTAATTCATATTTAGGATTTGCCACACACTTGGTATACAGGTACAATGAAGGCCCAAGTCCAAATAACAGTTCTACTTTTAAATAGGGAATAAACCTTAGCATCTGCTCTTGAAACAAACCCTGGATGACGGCAAAGTTGGTCGTAGTTAAGGCCCAAAATATCAGAACTACTCCCAATAAGATATTTACTCTTTTATTTTCCTTTCTGAGAAATAATAAAAAACTCAGAATAAATGTTTGGAAAGATAATATTGCAATAAGAGTAACTTTTACCATTAAAATCTTTGGCTTTATTTTTCAAGTTGCTTAATTAATATGGTCCTTGCTTGGGACAACAAAGGTTTAAATCCAATTCGACCAGCCCCAAATCTAAATAAAACAAATTAGGTTTATATTCCTTTTGTCTTCTTTTTCAAATCTAATAATACCTAAATTCTTTCAATATCCTTGAATGGGGTTGTGGCAAGGTTAATAAAAACCCTTGGAAGTGCTTCAATTACCAAAACTATTAACCTAATAGCCATGAAAAAATGTTTGGTAAACAATTATCTTTATCGGTGGGTACAGAAATATTCCGTTTGATTTATTCCCGTCAACACATTTTGATCATCACTATGTTCATAGAAATAATCTCCTGGGAAGGCCCCCACCTTTTCCCATGTTAACAACCATAAAGCATTCCTCCATTCCTACCAAAACGCTTTTTGGAATCAATCGAAATAAGGGGTGGAAACCTTAATAAATACCAGGTCTTCTTTATTTTTTATTACCTACTTTTTAAATTTTGTTGCCAACAGCTTTGCCCAAGAGCGGTAGCCGTTTTCAACGTGCTACCTTTCTGTTTGGAAAACTTATGTAAATAAAACAAAAAGGTAAGGGTTAGCACTCAAACCACTATTCCTTTTATACAATGAAAAGTCCAATCCTCACTCCATTTGAAGCTCATTCTGTGATTTTTTCGGAAGTCCTAAAACTACCAGATCGTATGAGTTTTTAATCCACTCCTTGATTTGGCTATCTGTAATTTTTCCATTTGTCGAAATACTATTCCAGTGCTTTTTGTTCATGTAGTAGCCTGGAATTACGTCCTCGTATTTTTCTCGAAGTAATATGGCCTCTTCAGGGTCGCATTTGACATTAATGAGGTCAAATGTTTCAATATTCGTGGAGGAAAACATTTTGCCCTTGACCGAAAAGACCAATGTCGTATTGTCAAACGGCATTTTTTCTTCCGCTCCTTTCAACGACAGACAATAACAGCGGTAAATCTCAATATCCATAATCAGTCATTCTTTTCCGCAAATCCCAAAATGTAGCCGTTATTGTCGGCAATATAAAATTCCTGCATTCCGTACCAAGCCGTTTTTAGTTTGGTTGGATTAATATGCTTGCTTTTGATTTGCTCATAAAATGCCTTAATTCCATCAATTTCCATATAAAACGAAGCGCTGGCGCCCATCGGTAGGTTTCTTGCAAGAGCTATATCCTCTTTAAAACTGTCTGTTCGCTGAAACATCAGCTCCACTTTATCCTTTTTCACCAAGGCATAAACATAATCTTTCCCCTCCGCCAGGGCTTGTTCGATTCCGTCTTGAGTTTCAGGAACTGCCATTACAAGGGAAAATCCCAAAATCGATTCATAGAAATCTACCGTTTCTTTGATGTCCTTGACCTCAAGGTTTGGTGTCAACTTATTTGCTTTCATTGTCCTTTGATTTAATAGAAAGTAGAAAGGACAAATTTATATTTCTCGAAGGGTAGTCAATTGTAAAAATCGGTCGTTTTTGTTTAGATACAAATCAGTTGGTGTAGCTCCTGTAAACCGCTTTACGTCCTTTATAAAATGAGCTTGATCGAAATATTCCTTTTCGGGGAAAAGTCGTCCGTTTGCAATTTGTTGGAACGAAGAGTAGCATTTGAGGATATTGTAAAATGTCTTAAGTGAAAAGCCAAATCTGTTGTTAAAATACCTATTGATTTGCCTACTGCTCCAAGAGACTC
>NZ_SMMB01001110.1 GCF_009711365.1 Xanthovirga aplysinae
ACCAAATTTCTGCAACTTTCTAAATTGTTTAAGGCTGAAATATCTGTAAGTGATTTATTTTCGGTTATTTCTATATCACTATCAACTCCCACTATATTCTCCAAGCCATCTAAGGACTTGATGTTTTTATTTTTTTCTATTCGTAGAGAGCCTTCTATTCCCATTAGGTTGCTCAAAGAAGCTAAATCCTTTAAATCTGAGTTTATTATAGATATATCTCCACTAACTATTGTGTAATTTTCTTTGTAAAAGACTTCGAAGTCTCTTGGTACAAGATTGCCTTCCCATATTTTATGGGCTTTTTGGGCCTGAGCGTAGAGTCCAGGCATTAGTATTAAAAATAATTGGATCGTTTTTTTAAAAATTTTCATTGATTGATTTATCTTAAAAAGTGGATAAAAAAGGATACTGGTTAATATTATTTTTTAGTTTGTTTTATCTCGAAAAAAGCCCATTTTAAATTATATTTTCCAACGGGAATTCTTTTATCCAGACCACCTTTTACTGTTTCCTCTCCATATGGTTCACACAAAAAGCCTTCTATTTCGCTAAATTTAAAAGTGCTAAATGTCATACTAGTTTTATTTTTCCCAGTCCATTTCTCCCATTTCCTGGTCATGTATATTATATTCGGATCATTCCCCCCCACGATCAGCCTCATCTGCTCTACAAAAGCTATAGGATGAAAATGGTACACGGTGCTATTTCCTGTAGGAAACTTACGTTTTGGTGCTTCAGCATTTGTTTCCTCCTGCCCCGGTAGTTCACCTTCCTGGATGTCCTGCCAGAAACATAGGTTTTCTGCCTTTTTTTCTGTAAGGGCGAGTTTTTTATCTCTGATTTCCTCCATTTCCTTCTTTCGGTCGGGGTCTCCCTCTATTATTATGCCTTGCTGATACAAGGCCTCAATTTCCTGTTTTAAGGCAGGAAAGTTGTTGTCCTTAAGGTCACATTCGCTGGGATGTTGGTTATATATGCGAGTAAACTGTAGTGAAGAAAAAGCTAGGTGAAATGCGTCCTCATTATTAATGAGGACGAGAGGTCTTTGTTTTTTAATAATAGGTCCACTTTTTTGTCAACCTATTTTATGAAGGGAAATTTTTTAAATTAAAGCACAATTTCCAAACTTGCGACTTAGCAGGGTATTAGCTTAATTTAAAAGGTGTTCATATTTTTTATTGATGGCATACATAGAAAAAGAGGAATCTATTATTGAAGTATTGTAAATGTAATCCCATCGTCCAATATACTTGCTTTCATCTATCCAGTAAAACTTATATTTCCAATTTCCATTTTTAATATGTAATATAACCTCATCTTTTGTCGTTTGTATACTGTCTAAATCATATTCTACTGGTTCCATTAGAAAAATAGTCGCTTTGTTTTTTCCAATTTCTACAAAACTCAGCCATTCCTCCTCAATGTTTGGTTTTTGAAAGGTGTTATTAATCTTCTTTACTTCGATCCATTTAGTACCTATAAAACTTTTTTTGTCTAAAGTTTTTTTTATGTTTTCAGATATTGTATCAGTGCTATTTACCGCACTTTCCCCTTCATTTTTTAAGTTTTTCTTACAGCTTAAAAACGATAAAATTACTATAGGGAATATTATTTTGAATTTCATAGATTAAAAATTTTCTCTTATTTGCGTTACTGTATAAATATGGGACTTTTTGTAAACAGTAGCACCTTTTAAGCTAAAGTCTTCTTGAACAAACAATTTATTATTATCACTTGTCCCATTTGTTTTATGTTTTGTGCCAACTTCATAGAATAAATAATAATCTCCTTTATCTTTATCATATCCTCGTCCTACAATAACAATAAAATGGTCAGTAGTAAAATCATTATTAAAACCCCCTTTATATTTGTAAGTATGGTCAACTCCGACTAGGATAGGCTTATTTAATTCTAATTGTTCATTTATATACTTTATAGCATTTTGGGCAATATTAGGGTTTACAACAAGTTTATTATCCTTTTCGGTTGCAATTTGAAATAGAGCTTTATTGTTTTTTAAATCACCCCCAACCACTCCGTAATTGGAAAGTATTACCTTACAAGCTTTCCAACAAGAAACATCTTGCTTTTTCTTTGTTCCAAACCTAGGATCATATTGTGTTTGCCATTTTGAATTATTTCCTCTTAAATCGATATTGACTTTGTTAACAATCAACCTCATATGGTCCACAAAAGCTATAGGATGAAAATGGTAAACAGTACTATTGCCTGTAGGAAACTTACGTTTTGGTGCATCTGGACCTTTTTCCTCCTGCCCGGGCAGTTCCCCTTCCTGGATGTCCTGCCAGAAACAAAGGTTATTCACCTTTTCTTCGGTAAGGGCCAGTTTTTTATCCCGGATTTCCTCCATTTTCTTCTTTCGGTCAGAATTTTCCTCTATTTCTATGCCCTGCTGGTACAATGCCTCAATTTCTTTTTTTAAGGTAGGAAAGTTGTTGGCCTTAAGATCCCATTCGCTTGGGTGTTTACAGATCATGCGAGAAAGTTTTTGCACCTTTCTCTTTTGATTCATGGCGATGCGAAGCTCAAATCGACTTAAAACCTTGTCAGAAGGGTATTCCTTTTCGGTTCCGTCTTCTTGAGTGACCACATCCGGTAGGTCAACTTCAGCCCAGATGTCCTTTATGAAGTCAGAAGCATCATCTTCCTCCTCAAAATGATAGATAAACTGATCGCCGGCATCCTCATATATTTTCCAGTCGTGGGCGTACCAGTCGTAGGGGTTGGCCTCTTCCAGCCCTTCTTTTTTGACCCATCCGGTTTTAATATCGGTTTTACCCTGTGGATCTTCATAATTCCCTTTCACTTTCCACCATTCCTTATCCTTTATAGTTTTGGAACCCAGCCTACGAATTATTTTCATGGAGTTTTTCAGCTCCTCAAAAGGCGGTTTGTATCCCTCCTTGGGTTCCAGCATCCTTTGGGGTATTTTGGTGTAAATTTCCTCGGGGCCTACCTCTTGGGTCACCTCCCCTAAAGTTCCAAGGGAGTTAGGAAAAACGAAGGGATTATGGTCCTGCATAGTTGTCAGGTACTTTTTGTCTACCCAAAATTTCTCTTCCGACCTGGGATGTACGAAACTTACTTTGCGGTATTTTACATGAGTATCATCTTTATTGTCTTCTTCCTCCTCTGTTATGCTTTTGTACTCACCCGGGCTTACTTCTTCCATACGGCTTTCCAGGAATAAGATATCCGATTTCTCCAAACCATTATCAAAGGCCTTATTCAACTCCTCAAAATCTTCTTCAAGAATTTCATATTGGTGGACTCCATTTTTTTCTTCTTTCCAATGTAAAAGATCCCATTTAACGATACTAGACAACTTCTCAAAGCCGATTTGTACAAAATCATCTTTTCGCTGAAAGGCTCTGACAATCCTACCTTTTATTAGCCTTAGGGGTTGGTGAGGAAAAAGGGCACTGCCTGCTTTGGTTTTATAATAGTTCCGATCATTATCTTCTGTATTACCTAGAAATTTATCCAATTCCTTCCCTTCGCTAAACACCTCTAGGTGTACGGCCCGATAAAGGTCATTATTTTTAATACCATAATTTCCTGAGAAACCAATAATCTCTCCTGCCTTAATGGGAATATCAACGTTTACTACCGAACCCAATTCTATTGTATCGTCCAGACTATCTTTTGTATCGACAAAGTCTTTGTGCACGTATTGCTCCTTCCCATATTGCTCTTTATCGCCTAATTCGATGAGTTTAAACCATTCATCGTTATGTTTCTCTACCTGAAATTGCTCTCCGGGCAGGGCTATTCTTAGCAGTTTTCCCTCTCCTTTTTTATTGGGTTTATCAAAGATGTGCGCTCCCTTAGCCCCTTTTCCTTCCTCTACCTTTACGTCGCTCATTTTGGATACAGCATTCCCTGTGTGTAAAGTTACTCGATATTTTCCGTCTCCTAATTCCTTGGTATAGTTGGGGTGATTTATATAAGTATATACATTGCTAACATCTATTCCATTGATACTTTTGAATTTTATCCTTTGATATCTTTCATTTCCTTTCTGTTTTGACCAATGTTGTGAAGAAGGAGTAGAAGTGCTTGCTTCTTGCTCGCTATTCGCCGTTGTTTCTACTTCAGAATCATTAAGAGGGTCAAGGGTAAAAGTGTGCCCTAATGGAATTAAATAATATTTTTTACCTTTTTTATCATCTAGAATGTCGGCCGAACGGGCAGCCAATCCTATCCATTCTTCCTTGGCATCACTTTTAACAGTGGCCATGGTTTTGGCAAAAAAATTAGGGACCTTATCCGATTGGTCCAATTCACTTTTAGGGCTTAAGTGATGATAAAGGCTATAAAAAGTGAGTTTTTTACCTGATGGAGTCTTAAAATCGTGTAGTAAGAGCACAAAACCATTAGAATACTTAACGTTTTCATCTTGATCGTCTTCAGCAATATAGTCTTCAGGTATTCTGTAGGCAATTACTCTCCCGTCTGCAATAGCGCAAATAGCGTGTTTGCCCTCCAGGTGGACTCCTCCATGCCAGCAGTTTAATCGCCCAATAGGAAAAAATCCCATTTGGTTGTTTTGCCCATACAGGGTTTGCCTTCTTTTGATTTTATAGTCCTCTGTTGCTTTTATTACAATGGGATCGTGAAATTTCATGAGTATAGGGCTTAGGTGCTGAAATTAAAGTCGTTGAGGTATCCTCTTTCCTCCTTTTCTAAGATTTTATAGGCCTCAGCCCCTTCTCCTTCTCCGGAAGAAGCTTCAGCAGGCGTAGGGGCCTCTGCAAGATCTGCCTCGGCGGCTGCAGGGATTTCGAAGGGATCGGAGGCTTCTGCTGATTCTGCACTAGCGGCCTGTCCACCACCTCCACTAGCAGAGCCGGCCAATACCGTAGGTTCACCAATAGCGACGCTACCACCATGGGCAGTCATGCTGCCCATGGTGGCTACGGGTTTACCATTAATCAATATGGCGGGCTCTCCTTGGGTAATGGTGTCGGGAGGTCCCACACAGGTACACATGTCACCCATGACCGCCACGGGTTTGCCATTGATCAAAACAGTAGGGTCACCTGGTCCACTTACCGGCCCTCCTACATGGGGAACGGGTGGGGTACCAGGAGTAACCATGGGGCAGGTATGCATACTGCCTATAGTAGCTATGGGTTTTCCAGCCATTTTTTATAATTTTTTAAATTTTACATCAATTCAATTTTACCGGCAGTTCCTTGTACAGCGGTCATGGCGCCTGAAAGACTGGCTTGCATTCCTCCTTCCAGTGCGAGTTCCATATCGGCGGCAACGCTTGCATTTTGTCCTTTTAGGGTTGCATCCGTGCTGGCTTCCAATATGGCTGCTCCTCCCGAACTTGCTAAATTGAGATCCTGATCTGCCGTGGCGTTGATGGTTTCTCCTGCCGTAATGTTCAGGGCAGCATTGGCACTTATTTCTATCTCTTCGGCTTGCAGGACAATTTTACCAGTAGAAAGCAAGCGCAATTCCTGGGCGTGGGAAGCCAGAATCATTGAGTTATTCCCTTCTTTGTCATAAATGCGGATTTCCTCTTCCCCGTCCGTGTCCACTAATTCAATGGTATGTCCACTGCGGGTTCTTATCGCCTTTATGTCGTTGGCTGCCGGGTCGTGCCCTGTGACGGCCTGTCCATTAAAGAGGGCTCCTGCCACATAAGGTTTGTCCACGTTTCCTCCTTCAAAAGCTACCAGTACTTCTTCTCCTATTTCAGGGATAAAGTGGAAACCTTTTTCCGTACCGGCATGTGGACTGAGGATACGCATCCAGTCGCTTTCCATTTCCCATACAAACATCACTTTTACTCGGCCTAATCCATCCGGATCTTCATTGTCAATGACCTCGGCAGGTTGTGAACTTGCCTGGGCCGTTATGAATGGATTGGTGTAAGGCGGTACTTTTGCACTGGCTGGAATGGCCGTGAATTGGCAGTTGTAATTTTCCTGATTGACGGAATTGTGTTGCACACTGGTGATGATGTAATCACTAGAAACTCCTGCATTGTCAATGGTAATGACCCATCCGAGCTGCAAAGGCTCCCTGCTTTGACCTGACACCGTCATTAAGGTAGACTCATTTAAGTCCAATAACAATTGATTGGCATAGTCTAATTCGGCCTGGTCTTGTGCTGTAGGCAGATAAGCATGCGTACGGTTGCTTCTGGAAAATATCTCATTACTTTTCTGTGCTGCTGTCTGGCTGTAGAGGTTGTCGGAAGGTTGTTGGCCTTCGTTGGTTGCTAGGTTCAATTTCTCCGCTTCCTTGAAGTTATAAGCACTTACGGCTAGTTTTGGGCTGTTCAGTTGAACGGAAGTCCTCATGTTTTGTAAATTGTGCCCGTTGGTTAAGGTCACTCCTGGGGTTTCAATTTTACCAAAGCGGAGGTTTACCCCATTATAATACATCCAATGCCCGTAACGCGCCGCCATGCGGGAGAGGAATTGAAAGTCGGTTTCATTGTACTGTACTCCATAAAGGATTTGTTCGTTTTTGGCTTCCTCAAAGCTTTCAGGATCATAAAGGTTAGAGGGTGCGTCAGCTAAAGCCTGGTTTATAACATCCTGCAAGGGCATGTCCAGAAAGGTTTGATTTTGCTGGACGTCATCAATAAGGAGGGTAGGGCTGGAACCACTTATTAGGAAAGAGGTGGTAGCCTGGTCCTTACTATGAATTTGAATGGCGGTGATTAGCCCAATAAAGTACACCTCTCTTTCAGCAGAGTATAGGGTAATCGTTACTTTAGAGCCCAGTTGCTCCTTTACAAAATTAGCCTGATCGTCAGGGGAAAGAAGCATTTCTTCACTGTACTGCCACAGAAAAGAGAAATGTTGGTGTGTGCATAGCTCCTGACCGATAGCTAGGTTGGCAAATACAATGGGAGAATCATGACCATCTACGGTGATGCTTACATGTTCTTCGAGTAGAGTAGTGTTTTCGTTATCTGAAGTTGCCATTCTGTTTTTATTTTTGTTGATAGTCTAGTGTTAAAAGCCAGGAAAAGATCTTTACGGATTCACTTAAGGTTGAAAGCCTGTCTCCCGCCTTTATCCTCACTTTAAGGTGTTGGTTTGGAATTAGCGTAAATGCTAAAACAGTTTCTTTCTGTAAAAAATGGTAACTCCTGTTATGCACCTCAGATCATTGCGGTGAATGTTAAGGGCATTTATCTTAATTTTTCTCCCTTTAATATCTTTACACAATTCTGAAAAGGTGATCAGTTCCTTGTCATTTTTCACTACAGGAATATCAAAGTTTCCACAGAGTTGGTCAAACAAATCTTCTTTGGTTTTTCGACGGTTGGCAATCTGGAAGAGCATTTGCTCAAACTCCTCATCTGTGATTGCAGGAGCCAATTTGGGACCTTCAGGTTCTTCCCTTGGGGGAGCTAAAGGAATTTCATCCCTTATTTCATCCATAGGACCACGGTGGGTAACTGTGAGATAATGATCAACAGGTTTTAACTTAATAGGTACTTCCATTTTTTTTCTGATTTCTTTTTTAGGAATTACTACTATTTTTTTGGTGGTAATGTAATTAGGGTCATGGTTTACCATGAGGGAAACAGTTTTTATTCCTGGGGATGTATATACATGGGAAGGTTCTCTTACTGTGGCATTAATTTCAGAACCGTCCCCGAAACGCCATTGCCAACTACGTGCATGGGTAGTCTTGTCTTTAAACTTTACGGATTGACCGATTTGCACACTTTTTGGCAAATCAAAAACAGGCATATAGGTACTATCAATAGGAGGGCCATCACCGGTGATATTAAGAAAATGTTCGCTAATACAGTTTCCGTTAATAGTTAGGGTAACGGTATATTGTCCTGCTTTCTCAAATTTATGGAGGGCCTGGGCTCTGTTTATCGTGGGAGACCCATCCCCAAAATCCCATTCCCAATTCTTTGCTCCACTGGTATTATCCTGAAATTGAATTAGGCTTCCTACAGTATAGCTACTTGCTCTTACATAATTATTGGCTTTTTCACAGTCTACATAATTTCTCCTTTTTAAGCCAAAAACTACAGAGGTGGCGATTATCGTAAGAATAAAAGTGTTGTAAACATATCCACTGAAATTTGAGTGCACCCTTTTTGGTGCCTTATGTTTGTTTTTTTGAAGTGTATTTTCTCCACTCTCGGCAGCTGTCTGTTTCTTAGTCATTTCTAAAAAGTACTGAAGTATCTAATTAATTATCAATTGGTTTGGAGCGTTTTACTGTTAAATGCCTTATTTTTGTATTATTTCAATGTTTTTTATTAAGTTATTTTGTTTCTTATTTTTTTTTAAATAATCTTTTGTTGGCATTCTTTAATTCTTATTTTTTTAACATTTATATAAATA
>NZ_SMMB01001207.1 GCF_009711365.1 Xanthovirga aplysinae
TAATCAATCCATTATTGGGTTTATGTTCAAGAAGAGCCAATTCACCGTTAATTTTTTCTCCATTAAATAAACCAACCATTCTTTGAGAATTAACTTTTTAAATTTTATAAAATGATGAAAAAAGCATTTTTAGTAGTAGTTGTCGCTTTATTTGGGACATCTGTCGTGAATGCTCAGGATTTAAGCTTGGGGATTAGAGGTGGGTTAAATATGACGGGCCTCTATGATGCTCCTGTTGATCTGAATTGGGGATCAGGATACAGTATTGGAGCTTTTACCCAGGCGAGATGGGGTGTTTTTGCTATTCAGCCTGAAGTGTTATTTACCAGTGTGAGCAGTAAATATCAATTATATGGATATGATATTGGTGGTATAAATGAAGAATTCCTAGAAATGCCATTTGCAGAGGTGGAAGACAAATTATATTACCTGCAAATTCCAATAATGGCTAAATTGTACTTGGGAAACAGTGGTTTCAACATTGAGGCAGGTCCCCAAATTGGAGTATCCTTAGGGGGAAAAAGAAGTTTCTCTACCTCATCCGAGTTTAACGATTCGTTTGGGATAAATCCAACCGATATTGGTTCTGGGGATATAACCAACCTGAATCCGATTGATTTAGGGTTAAATTTTGGGGTTGGTTACGAGATCAATGGTTTTGATATCAATGCAAGGCTTAATTATGGATTAACGAGTACTTTGGATGAAGAAAGTTCTGCTGATGGAGATAATCCTATACCAACTGGGGAAAGTATAATGAATTTCAATGGACTTGATGCCAAGAATATAGGTGTACAAATTTCTGTAGGTTATAAGTTCCTAAAATAAACAATCGAAACAGTCGTTTTTTCATTTTTTAAAGGCCGTCAGTACAATAGATTCTGGGGGCTTTTTCCTGTTTATAAAAAAGTGGTTATGAGTAATTAATAGTTGAATTTGAAAAAAAGTGAATTGGATGATTTTTAGCCTAAATCATTCATTTAATCAATTTATTCTATATTTAATTATCCATTATTTTCCATTCACTTATTTGGCACCATCTTTGAAAAATCTGTTTTGTAGGAATTTTTTAGTAGTTTTGGGAGATTTATGCAGCTCATTACCAGTGATTTTAATCTAAGTTTTAGGAAGTTTCCGAAACCCTACCCTTTGTTGGTTTGCGGTTTATTCTTGTTGACAGCGTATTTATTTAAACATTTTTTAATAGATCCTCAGCAACGGCCTGATAATTATATCAAGGAAATTAGTACATCTATTGATCGAGAGTTAGGCGAAATGGATGGCTCCTTAGATATGATTGAAAGGAGAATCCAAATTGATAGTGCTGTTCTATTTCATTCCTATACTTTCTCCGAAAATCACTTCTTCTATATTTTTAAAAATAAACAATTGGCTTATTGGTCGGACGACCTTTTGGTGCCTAGCTATTCTTCCTTAAGTGGGAAGAAAGCCTCTCAATTTATTAATTTGGAGGAGGGGCAATATGTAGTAAGAAGGCAAAGAATGAAGCTGGGAAAAGACAATTATGAGATTTTTGGATTAATTCCCATTTTTTATAATTCTAAAATCAACAATAAATATGTTGGCTCCGGATTCAACTTTAAAATTTTTAGTAGTTCCTATCTTAGTATTCGTAGCCAACAGACCGTAGGTTGGTATTGGGTATATCGTAATGGTGAGGATTATTTATTTTCCGTAGAATTTGGCCCCGGCTATCATTCACCAGATAGAGTTTTACGAATTCTACTGCTTTTATTGCAAACAGGGGCCATCTTTTGTGCCTTACTTTATGGGTATCGATTAGTGCGAATGTTTATCAATGAGCAGAGATTTTTAACAGGTTTTGTATTTAGCTTGCTCTACCTGGGTGTGCTCCGATGGGTAATGCTTTACCAGGATTTTCCTTTTTCGGTGGTGGAGTTTGAATTGTTCGATCCTCGTTTTTATGCATCTTCTTCTTTTAGCCCTTCTCTAGGTGATTTGTTTTTGAATGTTTGTTATGCCGGAATAATTGCTGCTTATATATTCTTTTATTTTTACAGGTCTCAATTACCAGTAAAAATGCTGAAATTAAACAATCAGGGAAAAGCTATTACATCAGTTGTTTTAGCCTTTTTAACTTTTGTTGGGTTGGCGGTGCAGTATCTCGTATTAGCCTCAATCCTTAATAATTCTCAATGGTCATTGGATATTACAAAAGAGGCAAGTATTTCTACTTTTAAGCTGGTCAGCTTTTTGATTTTTTTCATCAATGCCATCGTGTATTTTACCTATGGGGATTTGGCTATAAAAGTTTTTCAAAAGCTGAATGAATATCGTTACGGCCCGATGCTTTTGTATTACACTCTGGCAGCTTTATTATTTGGTGCTTTAGCTTTAACATCAGGATGGCCATTTCTAATGATCTTTCTGATCAATAGTCTTTATTTTTTAGTATTATATCTCTTCAGGCTCCCAAAAAGTGTTCGTTTACTGAATTATAAATCATTTTCCTATTTTTTTGTAAGCGCTACAGCTAGTGCATTGATGGCTGCCTTCACCATATACAATTATGAGAAAGGCCGCTTGGTGGAAGACAAGGTAGATTTTGCCATTCAATTATTGGGTGAGGACGATATTCTGGGAGGGTTTTTACTTAAAGAAGCTTCGGGTAAAATTGAAAATGACGCATTCATTCAAAATCGTCTTTTTAGTCCCTTCAATTCCAAAGAAATTATAAAAGACAAAATTAAGCGAGTGTATTTGGGTAATTATTTTTCTAAATATGATATTGATATCCGCTTATATAATGCAAACGGGAATCCACTTAGTGCCAAGGGAGATAGTCGTTCATTCCAATCTATAAAAGCAACGCTTGATCAAGAAAAATATAAGACGAGTTATCCACAAATATATTTTGTCAATGAAATCGGTAATGTTTTAAGTAAGAGATATTATAGTTTGATAACCGTCAAGAATAAAGGGTTTAAAGTAAACAGTGGTTATATCATTATCGATTTAAAACTAAAGAGAAATATTCCGGATAATGTATACCCTGAATTATTGGTTGATAGCCGCTTCCCTTTCCTGGATAAGGAATATAACTATGGTATTTTTTCGAATGGACAGCTGGTATATAATGCTGGGAATTTTAATTATCTTAAAGATTTTAGTTCGGATGTAGCAAATAATAGCAGCTTTTATTCTCAAGGTATTATTAAGAATGGTTATCATCATCTGGGGGTTAAGGGGAATGGAAATCGTTTGATTGTAATTTCCTCAAAACTAAATCCTTGGGAGTTGGTTATCTCTAATTTTTCCCTGCTTTTTCTTCTTTTAGCTTTCTGTATAACAATAGTATTATTGTGCCTAATGATGTACTTCAGTATTGTCAATATCGGCATGAACTTGAGTACGAAAATTCAGTTGTATTTGAATGTGGCCATTTTTATGCCTTTGTTGGTGGTTACTGTTAGTATGTTGAGCCAGGTGTATGCCTTTCATAACCGTGATCTAAATGAACAGTATTTTAAAAATGCCATGCTTCTCAGCCGGAATATTACGGAGGGTCTTCAGACCTATATGCATCATGAGATTAGTAGGGAAGACTTTACCAGACAGTTGCTTCGGATGGCTAGTCTAACAGAAATCGATGTGAATATTTTCAGGCCTAATGGAAGGTTTCTAGCAGGAAGTCAGCCTTTAATTTTTGAAAATAAGCTGTTATCTAAATATATGAATCCTGAAGCAATGAAGGCAATTGTGCAGGATCACAGCAAACGCATTCTTTTGAATGAATCCATTGGGAAATTATTTTATAAATCAGTTTATGTGGCGATCAACTCACCGGGTGATGGGAAATTACTAGGTGTGCTGAGTATGCCGTTTTTTGAGTCCCAAGATGAGATTAACAGTAAGGCCGTAGAAGTATTGAAAAGCCTTATCAGTGTTTTTATGGTGGTTTTTGTCGGGTTTTTTATCTTGTCTTATTTTGCTACTAAGATGTTAACTTATCCGTTGACTGTTTTGAGCCAAAAATTAAAACGGACCTCCCTTGCTGCTTATAATGAACCTTTGGAGTGGGAAACTGATGATGAAATCGGTAAGGTGGTAGAGGAATATAACCGCATGCTCATAAAATTGGAAGAAAGTAAAAAAGCCATATCCCAATCCGAAAAAGAATCTGCATGGAGGGAAATGGCAAAGCAGGTAGCTCATGAAATAAAAAATCCTTTAACACCAATGAAGCTTTCTTTGCAACACATGAAGCGGTTGCTTCCCGATCAAAATGGGGATAGTACTGAATTTGCTGTAAAGAAAATTGATATTTTACTCGATCAGGTAGATACTTTGAGTGATATTGCCTCATCTTTTTCTACCTTTGCCCAAATGCCTGTACCAAAAAATGAGGAATTTGAAATTTCTTCCTTATTACGACAGGTGGTGCATTTGCATAATAGCGAGGGGCAAAGAGTTTCTTCCTTCATTAATGAAGGGAAATATTTTGTATTGGGTGATATCCAATTGATGGGACAGGCATTTACTAATTTGATTATTAACGCTTTTCAGGCGGTTCCAAACTCGGAAGAGGCAAAAGTTATCGTCAGTTTAATGACGAGCCAAAACCAAAAAGTAATTATAGAAGTGAAGGACAATGGAGCAGGTATTGATGCTGCCATTCGGGACCGAGTCTTTTTACCGAATTTTAGCACTAAATATACCGGTTCTGGTATTGGGCTGGCCATTGTCAAGAGAGGTATTGAACATGCGGGAGGAAGAATTTGGTTTGAAACAGAAGAAGGAAACGGAACCTCATTCTTTATAGAATTACCGTTAATTGATGATCCTCAAACGCTTTAGTGTTTTATTTTTTTCTTTCACGTTAACCATACTACAGGTTCATGGGCAAATTTCCACTTCAAAACAGAAGTGGATAAAGTCCAATGGAGAGGATGTCTTACTCGATACTCTTTCTGTATTGCCGTCCTCTATTGAATTGCAGAATGTTCCCGATTCTCTTTATGTTTTTGAATATTTTCCTAACAAGGGAACTTTTTTCCTATTGGGTCCTAACCCTCAGGATTCCGTTTTAGTAGTTTACAAGACCTTACCCTATGCTTTATATCAGGAGAAATTTCACAGGGAAGAGCCCAATGGACAAGGGGAGGATTCTTTTGATGATTATTTTCGGACAAACAAGCAAGTAGTTGATCAAAGGGAAGAGCTTTTTGCTACAGAAGGCTTGCAGAAAAATGGAGTGTTAAGTAGGGGGATTTCTTTTGGTAACCGTCAAGGTGTGTTTGTTAATTCTGTACTCAATCTACAGCTTAGCGGTAAATTGACCGATGATATTGGTATTAATGCCGTGATTTCTGACCAGCAAATTCCCTATCAGCCGGAGGGAAACACTCAGAACCTGCAGGAATTTGATAAGGTATATATTGAATTGAGTGCCAGAAATGCATTGCTAACTATTGGTGACTTAAATCTTCAAAGTCGACCTTCACAGTTTTTAAAATATCACAAAAATGTTCAGGGAGTTCAGGCAACTGTGAACTATCAACTCTCTGAAAATTCATCTGCCAAAACTACCTTGAGTGCAGCAGTGGCCAAAGGAAAGTTTGCCTCAATTACGATAGAGCCCATTGAAGGAATTTCGGGCCCTTACCAACTGCATGGTCCTAATGGGGAATCCTTTGTCATTGTACAGTCAAATTCTGAAAGGATTTATCTGGATGGTCAGCTATTGAAAAGAGGATATGATCAGGATTATGTGATTGACTATAATTTGGGAGAAATTACTTTTACACATAATGTGTTGATTACTCTTAATTCTAGAATACGAGTAGATTTTGAATATACCGACAGGAATTATAGCCGCTCTATTTTTGCTTTGGATCAAGAACAAAGTTGGGGAAAGCTGAAAGTTTATGGAAGGTTCTATCAGGAAAAGGATAATCCGAATCGGCCAATGGCTTTTGACTTGTCCGATGACGATAAACTGCGATTAAGCGAATTGGAAATCGGTGCGGAGGGAATCATTTCTGGAATAGACAGTATAGGTTTTAATACTGATTTTGTGAGGTATAAAAAAATAGAAAGATTGTTAGAAGAAACCTCTTACGAAGTCTATGTCTATTCCACAAACCCAGACAGTGCCCTATACCAATTGAAATTTACTGACTTCGGCCCTGGGCAAGGGGATTATGTCTTGTTGAATACCACAATCAATGGCCGGGTTTTCGAATGGGTAGATCCGGTGAATGGAATTTCTCAAGGAAATTACCGACCGGAAATTGTAGCCGCTTTACCTGATCAAAAGCAAATGACAGTCCTGGGAGCATCCTATCAAGTGACGGAATATGACCAGTTTTATGGAGAAATGGCATTTTCAAAAAATAACTCCAATCTTTTTTCAAAAAACCAGGATTTTAATGAGATAGGAAGCGCCTTTAAAGTGGGATACCTTGTTAGGGAACGTCCTATGTCTTGGCTGAAAGGATACCGGTGGTCAGGAAGTTTAGACTATGAACAGGATCAAAAGGAATTTAAAGGCATTGATAATTTTCGACCTGTTGAATATGACAGAGATTGGGGATATTTCCAGCAATCTGATGAAGTCCTCTATGATGATAATATTTTTAATTTTGCTTTCAGTCTGGAAAAGGATAGTGACCATCTGATGGCTTATCAATTATCAAGAAGGAAGAGAGGAAACCTAATAGATGGCTGGCAGCAAGATTTTAAGATTAATCAAACCCTGGGAAAAATATTTTTTAGGGGGGGATTATTTGTATTGGATAATCTGCAGCAAGATAAATCTTTTGATTGGTTCAGGGTGAATATGGAGGGATTTTACCGGTCCAAATATTTGGAACCAGGTTATAGTTTTCAATCTGATCATCAGCAAGTCAAAAATAGGGAGGACGGTGTTTTAATAAATTCACTTTCCTATTTTGAGGAAAATAAAATTTTTCTGCGGAACAATGATTCCTTAAAAACCAAATTTGAACTTTTTTTTAGCCAGCGAGATGATTGGCTTCCCAATTTAGGAGAAATGGAAAAAAGTAGTCGAGCTCATACTGGAAGCTTTCAATTTGGAAGTCAAGGGAAAGGAGGCAAGAGGTTGGATGTGACACTACTTTATCGGGAAATAGAAAATTATTGGGAGAGTGCTGAGGAACGAAAAGAAAAGACCGTGATGGGAAATCTTCAGGGAACTATTAATTTCCTGGAAAATAATATTAGAAATCAATTGACCTATCAATTGGCTAATAGCAGGGAACTGAAAAGGGAGTTTATATTCATTGAGGTTCAGGTAGGTAGAGGTACTCATACCTGGCGTGACCTGAATGATGATGGTGCCCAAGATTTGAATGAATTTTTTTTAACGGATAATCCTGATGAGCGAAATTTTATCAAAGTTTTTGTGCCTACCGATGAGTATTTGCAGGCCTATTCCAATAGTCTGAGTTATAGTTTGAATTTAAGTTTTCCTCGTCAGTGGAAACAACGAAAGGGAGTTCTCAATCTTCTTTCTCGTCTTTCTAATACAACCTATTGGAATAGTTCCAAGAAGACCACAGATTCTTCTTTAGGAACTCGCCTTTCACCATGGGTAGCTAATGCTTCTGAGGCTGATCTATTATCTTTAAATGAGAATTTACGGACCACCTTTTTTTTCAATCGTTCTGATCCTAACTATGGTTTTGAAACCGCTTATCAGCGAATTCGGAATAAATATTTATTAACTAATGGTTTTGAATTAAGGGAAGAGAATCGCTATTCTTTTCGCTCTCGCTGGAATTTAAAAAGAGTTTTTACCTTGAATTTTTCCGCAGTGTTTCAAAACGAAAATAACCTATCTGATTACCTAACCGTGCGTAATTTTTATATTATTGGTAATGACTGGTCCCCCGGTATCAGTTGGCAGCCTCGTTCCTCTTTTAGGATACAAACTACCTATACCAATTCGAATAGACAAAACCTAGGACAGGAATTGGAAGTTTCCGAAAGGGCCAAAATTGATGAAGTGCAATTGGAGTTCCGTTTTTCAAAAGCAGTAAAAAGTAGTCTCCAAGCTTTGTTTAAATACAGTAATATTCGTTTTAAGGGGGATGAAAACACAGCAGCAGCATATCAAATGATGGATGGACGTTGGCCGGGAGATAACTTTAGATGGTCATTTTCCCTTCAACAGAAATTACTTATGGGCTTGCAGCTTATTCTGCAATACGAAGGTAGGAAGTCTGAAAGCAATTCAATTATTCACAGTGGTCAGATGCAGGTGAGTGCTTTGTTTTAAAGGAAGGGATAGAGGATTTCCTTCTTTTTTAAAAAAGATTAGGAACTACGAAATAAGTTGATCCAAAATCCCATTCGTAATTCCTAATGATAAACTATTAATTTTTAATTATTTACTACTCAACGGTTACCACGGCCATTCTATATTTTTGTTCTTTCCCTTTATTAGCACTTTTTTCCTTTTGCATGATTTCCACTACATAGTCTTGGCCTTCTTCCAAATCACCCTTCCAGCGCAGGGCAGGTTTTTTGTTGAGTTGTCTGCGAGAATAACCGTCGATTTCATACACATTAAATCGTGTATTCCAATTTGAAGAGATAGTCATTCTGGTGTCTTCATTTGCATGGAAATAGTATTCATCGGTTTCTCTTCCTTCTACCCGGCCAATGATCTGTTCCTTAATTCGTTCATCTTGGGTGGTTAATTCCAGGTCATAATCAGTCATTTTTCCTTTTTTTGCATTCTTGGAATTATTGGATACCTCCACCTCATATTCGGTGTTATTATCCAGTTGGCCCGACCAGTACTTTTGAGGTTTACTATGTAAGCCTTCTCGAGATCCGTTTTCTACTTCGTAAACACTTACCAAAGCACCTTTTGGTTTAGATTTTACGGCAATTTTGGCTTTATCATCAGAATTAGACCGAATGTAATACTTATCCCGTTCGTAGCCTTCTATATCTCCGGATTTTGAAAGAAATTCATCTCTTTCTTCTACCACCAGGTCATAATAAGGTTTAGCAACCTCTTCCTCGGGTTTCGTATAATAGGCTTCTTCCAGTTCTTCCATCATATCCTCATAAGGAGTTTCTGGGATCACCACTATAACAGGTTCAGGGCTTAGTTCAGGAGTTTTTTTACGTCTTTTGTAGGTGTAGGCCTGTGGTTCTCCTTCTAGGGTTCCTTTTCTCCAGGCAATCACTTTCCATTGGCCATCTTCTTCCCTAAGAAATAGATGAGAAATTTGTGATTTGTTCCCTTCGTATTCAAATTTGACATCAATTTGCTCATCCCCAACTTCAAGGTCTGGTTTCCAGGAATAGGAATGTAACTTTTCTACATCCTCTGTATTTAAAGTTTTTTGATCGAGGATTTCATAACTTTCCACTTCTTTAGAAGCGTTCCAGGGCACATCTTCACCTTCAATACCAGCTAACTCTTTAGCTTTTTCCTGATTACCAGTAAGGGCATCAAAAGCATCCATAAGAGTACGTTCAGGAGATTTTTCCGGAACCATCTCTTGGGCGGGTTCAGGTTGCCTTTCAGGAGTTACCATTTGCTCCCTTTGGTAAGGAGATTCTTCTTTAACTGCTTTTTCTTTTTTCTTACAGGAAAATAAAAATAGCAAGGCAACCAAAAAGATTACAGTTGATCTTTTCATAGTTTCAAAAATTTTACACAGCTTAAAAGTAAAAGGCCGTATTTTGTTAGAAGAACAAAGATGAAGTAGAAGAAGGTTTCAAAAGGGAGGTTCCAAAAAATTAGAAAGCAGATTTAACAATGAAAACCCATTGGGGAGGAGGGAATCTCAATACTTCCTTAAGACTTATAAAAATAAATTTTGAGGGTTATCACCGAATATGGATTTTTGGGGTACGAATTTATCTAAACTATGAGCAGGGTATGGTTCAATTTTATTTTGCCTTCATTCTTAATTATTCATTCCCCTTTTCTCTCGGCACGCTTGCCTTGAATAAAATAGCATTAGACGTAGATTGAATACTGTAATTAACACCAGCTGGAGCCATGAATACTTCACCAGCCTGTAATGTTAATTTTTTATTGACATCTTTTACGCTAATATTTCCTCCCCTTAAAGCAATGATTATATCCAGAGAGTGATTTTTGCCGGAAATAAAACTATTGTTTTTTGAAAGCATTATTTTGCTTAACTCAAAGTCTGGTGCAGGGGTTTGATATACTTCTTCCGTTTCCGATCTGGGACTTCCCTCCAAAATTGTTGGGACTGTTTTTTCAAATTTCACATGTTTGAGAAGTTCTGCTACATCCACATGTTTAGGAGTTAAACCTCCCCTGAGGACATTGTCTGAATTGGCCATTAATTCCATATTCACACCTTCCAAATAGGAGTGAGGAACTCCGGCATCTTGATAGATCGCTTGTCCCGGATTAATTTGTAAAATATTAAATAAATAAATGGAAAAAATACCCCGATCAATGTTTTGGGTAGGTGTACTTTGAGTAACCAAAGCCCTTGCCGCCCAATAATCTGGAGAGCTTTTCTTTAGATCCCCTTTTTTGTATTCAGTTAAAATGCGTTCTACCAATGGGCCTAATATTTGATCTACTGCTACCTGAGGAAGCTCCATAATGTGTTTATAGAGTGACTTATAGTTGTTCGGGATAAAATATTTTAAAAGAGGTGTAAATTCAGGAGTGTTTTGAAGGGTCTCTCTTATTTTCTCTTCCTCTTTAAAGCCATGTAGCAACCAAAAATCTGTTAGGGCGACCATCACTTCTGGCTTGTGATTGTCATCTTTATAATTTCGGTATGGGGCTTTTAAAGGAATATTTTCTGAATTTTCACGGGCAAAGCCCTTTTCAGCCTCTTTTTTGGTTGGATGTACCTGGATGGAAAGCATGTTTTTTACATCTAATACTTTAAAGAGGTAGGGTAGGGAGTTTTTAAACTTTTGAGCTACTTTTTCTCCCAAGTAGAAGGATGGGTTCTGGGCAATAAGTTCTTCCAGGTTTAAACGCGTTGAACCATTTAAAATTTTTGATGGGCCATTTTTATGTGCTCCCATCCAATATTCGGCAAATGTCTGTTTTTGCGGATTAACGGTTTTTAGGAGTTGGGGGATAAAATAATGTCCTCCCCAGGCATAGTTTTGTACTTTTCCTTCAATCTTTACAACTCCTTTGATCATACCTTTATGGTGGCTATGGGATAATTTAATTATCAATGGATTTTTAAGAAAGTGGCCAAAGTGAATGGCTTACTAACAACAATTAAGGACTAGCAGCTCAAGCCTTTTCCAGGAAAAAGCCCATCCTAACTGAAAAAATAAGGGTGCAAAACTGTTTAATTTCTATTCTTTTTCCAAAATAAGAAATTATTATTCTCAATCAAGGTGGAAAAGAGGTGATTTTACCTCTACTAATTCAATATCAAAAAGATGATTCATGAGTTGGAAGGGTTTAGTGGTTACTGAACGATTCCTGCTACTACTATTGTATTTCTATGTTATTATTAAATTAATAATGGTAGGTTATTAATTATGAGTTTTATGGCGGGGGATATAGCCTTTAAAT
>NZ_SMMB01000706.1 GCF_009711365.1 Xanthovirga aplysinae
TTCTCCGTCATCGAGCAAAACCTCTTCGATTATTCCATCATTAGGTGCAGTAATAGTAGTTTCCATTTTCATAGCTTCAATGACAAATAGAGGCTGGTTTTCCTTCACCTGATCACCCTTCCTCACCATTAACTGAGCCAATCGGCCTTGTAATGGGGACCCGATCTCATTTTCCACAAGTGCCTTTCTATGGGCTACCTTAGCAGTCTTTACCGAATGATCTTTTACATGAATTCTTCTAATTTGTCCATTCAATTCAAAAGTAACTATGCGAATTCCATCTTCATTTGGCTCAGAAACATAGGACATCCGAACAAGCACTTTTTTCCCATGGCTAATTTGGACAATAATTTCCTCATCTGGTTTCAAACCATAAAAGAATGCCGTCGTTGGCAAATGTCTCACATTACCATACTGCTCTTTATGTCTATAAAAATCCTCAAAAACTTTAGGATAGAGAGAATAAGAAAGAAAGTCCAGGAAACTACAGCTCTCATCAAATTGCTCCTGGAAAGCTTTAAATTCAGAATCAAAATCAACAGGTTCCAGATGAGCGTTTGGTCTATCGGTAAATGGTTTTTGACCTTTTAATACCAATTGGCTTATTTCTTCAGGAAAGCCTCCTACGGGCTGGCCTAACTCTCCCTTAAATAAACCAACTACTGATTCAGGGAAGGCCAGAGCATGTCCTTTTTCCATGACCTCCCCAGCTGTTAAATCATTAGAAGTCATAAAAAGCGCCATATCTCCAACCACTTTGGAAGAAGGTGTTACTTTAATTATATCTCCAAAAAGCTTATTAACTACTTCATAATTCTTTTTTACTTGGTCAAATTTCCCCTCCAGGCCAAGTGCCCTTGCCTGAGGTCTCAGATTAGAATACTGACCACCAGGTATTTCATGGTCATAAACTTCAGCTGTACCCATTTTCAAGCCTGATTCAAAAGGATAATAATACTCTCGAACATCCTCCCAATAAGCGGCATATTGATTTAACTTCTTCACATCAAAAGAATTCTCCCTTTCATGACCTTTCATCACCGCCGCAAGTGAATTAAAGTTGGGCTGAGAGGTCAATCCGGACATTGAACTCAATGCCACATCCACCACATCTACTCCAGCTTCAATGGCTTTAATATAAGTCGCCGATTGAACGGAGGAAGTATCATGAGTGTGCAAGTGGATAGGAATATCCACCACTTTTTTCAACTCACTTACCAATAATTCAGCTGCAAAAGGCTTCAATAAACCAGCCATATCCTTAATAGCCAAAATATGCGCTCCCTCATCCTCTAACTGACGGGCAAAATCCAGATAGTACTGTAGAGAATATTTTTTGTTTTCTGGATTCAAAATATCCCCTGTATAACAAAGAGATGCCTCAGCCAATGCCCCTGTTCTTTCACGCACGGCTTTAATGCTCACTTTCATGGCCTCAAGCCAATTTAATGAATCAAAAATTCTGAATATATCAATACCATTTTCCCAAGCTTTCTCAATAAATTTTTCTATTAAATTGTCAGGGTAAGGTTTATAACCTACAGCGTTAGACCCCCTAATCAACATTTGCAAAAGAATATTAGGGATCGATTCTCGTAACTTCTGTAATCGCCTCCAAGGGTCTTCCTTCAAAAAACGAAGGGCTACATCAAAGGTAGCTCCTCCCCAAACCTCCATAGAAAATACTTCAGGGTGATTTTTAGCAAACCCTTCAGCCACCTTCAGCATATCGTGAGTTCTTATACGAGTGGCCAACAACGATTGATGAGCATCCCTGAAAGTTGTGTCTGTAAAATGGACCTTCGAATCATTCTTCAACCAATCTACAAACTTCTCTCGCCCTAATGCATTTAACTTATCTTTGGTGCCTTCCGGGAAAGGTCCTAGGCGATCATATTCCGGCACTTTTGGAGTATGAAATACCTTATTAGCATCTACCGTTTTAATATCAGGGTTCCCATTGACGGTCACATTGGCCAAATAACGCAGCAGCTTTGTCCCTCTGTCTCTTTTCTTTTTAATGTTAAAAAGTTCAGGATGATTGCCAATAAACTGTACGGTAGCTTCTCCTCGGGTAAAACTGGGATGAGCTATGACATTCTCCAAAAAACCTATATTGGTTTTTACACCACGAACACGAAACTCTGATAATGCCCGCTGTAATCGCTTTGCCGCTCCTTTTAAAGTTCGTCCAGAAGCAGAAACTTTCACTAACATGGAATCAAAGAAAGGAGAAACCACCATCCCTTGGTAAGTACTGCCCTCATCCAAACGAATTCCAAAACCACCTGCATTTCGGTAGGCTATAATTCTACCGTAATCAGGCTGAAAATTATTTTCCGGATCTTCAGTAGTGATACGGCATTGAATAGCATATCCATTGCACTGAACATCCTCTTGGCCATGAATAAAGATCTTGCGGCTGGATAATTTATAGCCCCTGGCAATTTCAATTTGAGAACGTACAATATCGATCCCAGTTATTTCCTCGGTAATTGTATGCTCCACTTGAACTCGTGGGTTCACCTCAATAAAATAAATACTTTCATCCTTATCTACCAGAAACTCGACTGTACCAGCATTATTGTAGTTTACTTGACGTGCAATTGCTAATGCATGGTTATAAATTTTTTCCTTTGTCTCAGCTTTTAATGTGGTACATGGAGCTACTTCCACTACCTTTTGAAAACGCCGTTGTACTGAACAATCCCTCTCATACAGATGTACAATATTTCCATAATTGTCTCCAAGAATCTGAACTTCTATATGCTTAGGGTTATCAATAAATTTTTCAAGAAAGACTGTATCATCTCCAAAGGCCTTCAGTGCCTCATTTTGAGCTTCTCCATATGCTTTTTTGAGCTCATCTTCATTCCGTACCACCCGCATACCTCTACCCCCACCTCCAGCAGCCGCCTTTAACATTAATGGAAATCCTATTCGTTTGGCTTCCTCCAAAGCTATTTCCAAGTTAGTTAATGCTCTTTTACTGTCTTCAATTATGGGTACGTTGGCCTCTATGGCTATCTTTTTTGCTGCTACCTTATCTCCCAGCTTTTCCATGACCTCCGGTTCAGGCCCCACAAAAATAATCCCCTCTTCCCTGCAACGTTTAGCCAGATTTACATTTTCCGATAAAAAACCATAACCAGGATGTATGGCATTGACCTGCTCTCGTTTTGCCAAGGCAATAATTTCCTCCACATCCAAATAGGGCTTTAGAGGTTCGTTTTCGGTCCCTATTTGATAGGCTTCATCTGCTTTATACCGGTGCAATGAGTAACGGTCCTCGTAAGTATATAGGGCAACAGTTCTAATTTTTAATTCTGAAGCTGCACGTAATATTCGAATGGCAATTTCCCCCCGATTGGCAACCAAAATTTTATCAATGGCTTTTAGCTCTTCCTGC
>NZ_SMMB01000573.1 GCF_009711365.1 Xanthovirga aplysinae
AAAACAGACCTCAAATTCCTCCAACTTTAATTAGTGAATAATAAATAATTTTATTCGCTTCTTAAAGCGATAATTAAATTTCCGCAAATCAAATTAATAAACTCCCATATGACAAAAAATAAGGCCAGAAAGTCCAAATTTTAATAACCCATGCCTCAATCATTATAATAATAAAGTAAAAATAACATTTCTATTAGGAGTTTATTTTAACCTTTTATCAATTTAGTTAATAAATTTTATACCGACCTATCCGTAAAATTTATTACACTAATTATATTTTTTTTGTAAAAAATAATAGAACAAATAAATCTAAAATTTTGTAATATTTTTAAATAAGCTTAAATTATTATTATGTAACCACCTGATAATTAACAAGAAATGACACTGATCAAGTTAACCAACCTCGCCAATATCCAACCTGGTAAAATCCTGCAAGTCTCCACCGCTAAAGAAAAAATTATTCTTCTGGAGCATAAAGGAAAAATTAAATCTTATCAAGCGCATTGCCCTCACGAGGGTGGCCCCTTAGCAGAAGGCCACATAGAAAACGGACAGTTAGTCTGCCCACTACATCAATGGCAGTTTTCCTGCGCAAATGGAAAAAATTATCTTAATAAGGCCTGCTTAAAAGCTTTTCCCCTTATCATTAAGGAAGGCTCCGTATTTATTGAAGACCACCCCTTGGAGGAGTCTAAAATTAATGAAGAACATACCTCCACGGTAACCATTGAAGATTTACCTTCACCAAAAAAGTCTCTTCTTTTTGGGCATTTGCCCCAGTTTAAAGCAAAAAGTAAACATAAGGTCCTGGAACGTTGGGCAGAAGAAAGTGGGGAGGTTTATAAAATAAATCTTCTAGACAAAAAATTTGTCGTTTCCACTGATCCCAACCTAAATCATCAAGTTCTTAAACTCCGCCCGGATCAATTCCGAAGATTCTATAAGATTAGTGAGATCATGGAAGAAATGGGTATACTGGGGGTACTCAACACAGAGGGAGAAAGGTGGAAAAACCACAGAAAATTGACCTCGGAAGCCCTAAATCTAAAAAATGTGAAAGGCTTTTTCCCCACCATATCAAAAATTACCAATCGATTATTTAATAAATTAAAGAAACTGGAAGCTGGTCAAATTAAGGTAGATGTACAAAAAGAAATGATGCGTTACACGGTGGATATTACCACAGCCATTGCTTTTGGATATCCTATGAATACCTTAGACAAGGAAAAAGATGTTATTCAAAATCATTTGGAAAAAATTTTCCCAATGGTTAATAAACGCCTCACCTCCCCTTTGGCTTATTGGAGGCTCATCAAATTTAAACAGGACAAAGAACTAGACCTGGCTTTATTGGAAATTGAGAAAATCATCATGAAATTCATTTCTGATGCCAAGAACAGACTAAAACAGGAGCCTGAACTTAAAAACAAACCCACTAATTTTCTGGAGGCACTTCTGGTAGAGCAAGAACGGGAAGGTAATTTTTCCGACCTGGAAGTTTTTGGAAATGTTTTCACATTGTTGTTGGCTGGAGAAGATACCACATCTAATTCCATATCATGGGCTTTATATTATTTAGCACAAAATTCCGAAATCATAAAAAAAGTTAGAAAAGAATCCTTTGAAATTTTTCCTGAGCACGCTCACGCTATTAAATATGAGGATATCAATAAATTGAAATATACGGAAGCAGTAGCTATGGAAGCTATTCGATTAAAGCCCGTAACTCCCACCATGCATTATCAAGCTTTGGAGGATTTGAAAATCAATAATTTCTATTTTAAAAAAGGAACAACCATTATCCTTCAGAATAAAGTCCCACAAACACATGAAGATAATTTTATTCAGGCAAAGCATTTTATTCCGGAACGGTGGATCAACACAGGATGCCCGGTTCATGGAACTCATAAACCAGAAGTGATTAAGGCCTTTGGAGGAGGACCGCGATATTGCCCAGGCAAAAATCTGGCAATGCATGAAATGATAATGGCTCTTTCTATGATTTGTAAAAATTTCGATTTGGAATTTGCTGTAGATCCTGAGGAAGTACAAGAAGTACATGCCTTCACTATGTACCCTGATAATTTATGGATAAATTTTAAACCAATCCCTCCTTCACCTGCAAATTTGGAGATGACAGGGCATCAAAGGGGAACACGGCAATAGCTGTAATCCCCTTAAAAAATTTACATCCTCTTACGATCAACTAAAGGCCGTTCCTAATATTTGATTCCAACTCCTTTAGTTGCATAATAACCATTTTACGATCTTTGTATCCAATTTGTAATGTTGTTTCCACAAGAATTTCATTACTGCTAGTGCGGTATGCCAAATGCATTGAATCTTCTGCAAGTGGATAGATCAATAACTTCTGGCGAATAACAATTTCCACCTAAGATATGAATTGGGATGGAATTAATGGCTATTCATGTGAATGAAGAG
>NZ_SMMB01000185.1 GCF_009711365.1 Xanthovirga aplysinae
CGTTGTGTGTCATTTAGGTAAAACACTTGTTTATGCTGATAACTAAAGAAATTACCAAAGACAATGAACTCTATTTGTACATGAACGGAAAACTCATTTACAAAAGATGGTTGAATACAGGTCAATCAAAAGTCTTTGACATAATGGAATTTGACAAATATACTTATGCAAGCTACACGGACTTAGATGTCCAAAATTCTCCTTATTTGATTCAAGTAAAAGCAAGGATAAGACTAAAAACGACTGAAGAAGGTGGAAGATTCAATGGAGTTGCAAATGGGTACAGACCTAATCATGTATTTGAATACAAAGAGAACGGGGAATTAAAAGAGGGATTTATGGGTGATATTCAAGTTGATGGAATCGAACAACTTGAATTAGGTTATGAATATGAAGTCATGGTTAGATTTCCATTAATTCAAAGGATCGAAAGATTTTTGAAGAAAGGAAGAAAATGGTGGATTCACGCAGGATCTCGACAAATAGGAGAAGCAGTAATACTGGAATTCGACTTACCAATATTTAAAGAAAAATAAAAACGACACACAACAATTGCTAGCAGCAATAGTCGCTCAGGGCCAACACACGAACCAAAACTTCAGCTGCTAGCCGAACCGTT
>NZ_SMMB01000415.1 GCF_009711365.1 Xanthovirga aplysinae
TGGTATATTTGTTCTTTCCACTCACCGAGCCATTAAACTAGCTAGAAGAGAAGGCTATAAGGCTACGATGAAAGCGGGAGTCTGTGCCTTAGATACTTTATGTGCCGACCTTGGGGTTGATCCTTGCCATCCAGGGATGCAAATGCATGAAGCTACCGATTGTCTTATTCGTCATCGAAAAATTAATCCTTCCCTTCATGTTGTTTTGTGGCAGGTTGGACTCATCGGTGAATTGGGATTCAAAAAGGAAGGGTATCTCAATAATAACTTCTCTTATTTTATTGGTTGGTTACAGAAAATTTATGGAGAAGATTATCAAATAATCCATTATATCGGCTCCAGATACCCCACTATTGATCCGTTAATTGAACTCTATTCATTAAAAGAACTGCATTATCCTGAAAATCAGGAAAAAATAACCGGGCTCTCTACTTTTTACATTACACCAAGAGATGTCGTTTCTTCTCATTACCAAACAATTATAGATCTAGGTGTCCTTTCAGAAGGGCAACCTATGGTTTTACCCAAATCGCCATTAAGAGAAATTGGAACATATAGGTCAAAAGAAATGAAAGCTTTTGATGAGTTTGCTAATTTTAAGATACCGCCTTCTTACAAATGGCAGAAAGACACTGCAGCTAGTAATTTCTTAATTGAATTGCGTTTTGATACAAAACTTCAGGAATTATACCGAAAAGACCCCCTGGCGGCGCTAAATGACACTCGTTTTTCTGGATTATCAGATAAAGAAAGAGCACTACTCGCCTCTAGAGATTCTGGCTCTATACAAATCGCTTCTAAAGGAATACATATCCGTTCGATTGCAACGGAAAAGACAATTACTACCATTCTTAATAGTAGATTATCTGCAGCTGCTGTTAAACAAAGGATGGCCAATGAAAATAAAAACCTGTATGAATTTAAAAAGTGGCTAACTGAAAACAAACTGGAAATAGATTGGGATGTATTGCATAGTTCCATAGCCCGTATTAATCGCAATAATCTGTTCCCTTGGACAGGGGTATATATTGAACCTACCCAAAAACTTATATTGACCCTTATTGGTCATAAAAAACACCGATTATTGAGTATTGTTTACGTGAATGGTATTCGTATAGAGAATTTTAAATTTGTAAATGGTACGATTAGATGGAAAAGTAACAAACAAATACGGATTAATGGTTTTATAAAACCTAATATAAACTTCCAGGGAAAACGCCAACTCATTGGTAAAATATGGGAAGATACCAACACTACCCTTAAAGCTAACAATTTTGTGGCGGATGAGGTTGATCCAAAGCTCAAAATTACAAACGCAGGATCTGCTTTAATAAACTATAGCAATATTGAGAAAATTTACGGCTCATATTATTTTCGAGCTCGTGAAAGGCTTTCTAAGCACATCAATAGATTAGAATTATCTGACTTTGGTTTGAAAATTAACCAACAAAAAGTGGAGAATTTTAATTTTAATAATGGCGTACTAACATGGGATGGTGGCC
>NZ_SMMB01000871.1 GCF_009711365.1 Xanthovirga aplysinae
AAAAAAAAGGAACGTCACTCAAGACATTCCTTTTTTAGGATGTTATTTTATTGTTATTTATTCTTTCGCTGTTGCTGCTGTTCTTGCGCAGCTTTCATCGCTTCTTGTATCCGTTGCTGAAAACCAGATTTTTTTCCTTTGTTTCTCTTCTTACTTTTCTCCAGCATTTCATGAATCTTTTTGTCATCGACAAACCTTCGAGTGATCATTTGTTGACCGAAAGTTACCATTTGAGAACAGAAGTAATAATAGCTTAGACCAGCAGGGTATGAGTTGAGG
Source organism: Xanthovirga aplysinae (assembly GCF_009711365.1). Lineage (GTDB taxonomy): Bacteria > Bacteroidota > Bacteroidia > Cytophagales > Cyclobacteriaceae > Xanthovirga > Xanthovirga aplysinae. The sequence goes on from NZ_SMMB01000871.1 coordinate 280, forward strand.
ACAAACATGAATACTATTGGCATCAAGTACGTCATAGTTTTCATCGGGCCTTGAGCAGCCGCTCCACTTACCTGGTTATTTGACCAGGTGTATAAAAATGTAGAAGCAGTCATCAGTAGGGTAAATAAACTGATGTGGTTACCTAAAAACGGAATTGTTGTCGACAAGTGAATGAAGGCATCATAAGTAGAAAGGTCCGGGGCCCACAAAAAGGCTTTTTGCCGTAATTCAATTGAGTTAGGGAAGAAGCTAAACATAGCATACAATACAGGCAACTGTAAAAGCACAGGTACACAGCCACTTAATGGATTAATGCCGATTTTTTGGTATAATTCCATTTGGGCAGCCTGTTGTTTTTGCAAATTGTCAGGAAATTGGGCCTTAATCTCATCTAATTCCGGTTTTAAAGCTTTCGTCTTTGCCATCGAAATATATGACTTATACGAAAGTGGGAAAAGGAAAATTTTGATGATAAGGACCAGGATCAGGATAATGATTCCATAATTAGGAATCCACTTTTCCAAGACTTGGAAGATGGTTATAATCACATATTGATTAATCCAGCGGAATATAGCCCACCCCAAGAATACATTTTTGTCGAAGCCTGGAGTGACTTTTTTCATTACGTTAAAGTCATTTGGACCAAAGTAGTAGGTGAAATTCCCTTTTCCTCCCTGAAGGTCAGATAACGGGATTTGAAGATTTACATCTGCTATTTTTACATAAGTGGTATCCGCTTCATTGAAATCTGTTGAAAGGATCACATTTTTAAATGGATTACTCTTGGAGATAATAGCAGAGGTGAAGAACTTTTGTTTAATTCCAATCCATTTTACTCCTTCAGTTACGGCTACTTCCTGTTTGCCTTCTGATCGCTTGTCTAAGTCTTCAAAATCCTCACTAGCTGTAAAGTAATTAATGGTGGTGTTTAATCGGGATTGTTTTAAATCATCCTCCAGCTTTATTAGACGATCATTCCAGCTGTAAACTAAATTATTATCAGTGGTTAACTGATCCACCCCCTTCATATCAAGGTTGTAGTCAATATTGTAATTGTCACCAGCAAGTGTATAGGTTTGGGTAATTGATTGTCCATTTCCTAAAGGTACACTAAAGGAAACCGATGCATTTTCCCCCTCCTTGATTTTTATATCCTGAGCATTAGAGGTAAAGTAAAGATCTGAAAGGTTAACCGGACCAGAAGGGGTCTTTAAAATCAAATCAATTTGATCACTTTCGTCATTAAAGATGATCAAGGGTTTTTTGTCAAAAGTGTAATAATCCTTGATTAAAGCCTCCTTGATTCTTCCTCCTTTGGTATTGAAAGTGATTTTTACTTTTTCATTTTCAATGGTAATATCCCGATCTTCACCACTTAAAGCAGATCCGAACTGGCCGTATTTTTCTTGATTTAGAAGGTTTTCTAAAGAGTCAGTTTTTGTAAAAATCTGGTGCGTTTTTTCACCTTCGGTTGTGCCGCTATCTTGTATGGTAGTTTGCTCCGTACCCTCTACCGTAGGAGGTGGAGTAGGTTCAGGTGCAAAGAACTTAAAATAAACTACAAGTAATACGGAGATTAAAACTAAACCGGTAATTTGGTTTTTATCCATAGTTTTAGTTAAGGTAAATTAAGGGTTTTCTTTATTTATCGCCTGTTGAATTATTTTAAAAATATTCAAGAGTAAAGAGAAAAAAGTTCTTAGTCTAAGGAACCAAAATAACTTTTACCAATCATTTTTTGCCTTAAATCTTTTCCTTCAACAAGGCGGCAAATATACCTATTTATTTCTTTCTTCCGAAAATAATTACTTCAATCGCTCAGAAGAACTTCCACACACCTTTTTTACCTTCCCAGTAAGGCAGTGCATCATGGGAGCTCTTCCGAAAATCTAGCTATTCCACAAGCCTTTATTAAGTTGTTTCTGGACCTGGGCCAGGAATACTTTTATTTCTTAATATCGTTTAACTTACCCATGGTTCATTGTCGTTTTATGTTCAATTGCCGCTTTAATGAATTTCACAAATAGGGGTTGTGGATTCATCACTGTACTTTTTAATTCGGGATGGTATTGTGTTCCAATAAACCATGGATGATCTTTCAATTCAACTACTTCCACTAGTCCCGTTGCTGGGTTGACACCTGAAGGAATCATCCCCGCTTTCTCAAAGTCTTCTAGGTATTTATTGTTAAATTCATAACGGTGCCGATGCCTTTCAGCAACCTTATTTCTCCCATATACACTATAAGCTTTTGAGCCTTTTTTAAGTTCACAAGGATAAGAGCCAAGACGCATAGTGCCACCTTTCATGGTAATCGTTTTCTGCTCTTCCATGATATCAATGACGGCATGAGGAGTTTTAGGATCCATTTCGGCAGAATGGGCTTTGGTCAACCCAAGGACATTTTGAGCAAATTCGATAACGGCACATTGCATTCCTAAACAAATTCCAAAGAATGGGATTTTGTTTTCCCTTGCGTATCGAACAGCTTCTAATTTACCCGGAATTCCTCTTTCACCAAACCCTGGAGCAACCAAAATCCCATCGTAAGGAGCCAAGATGTTTTCTATATTTTCTTTGTTAATAGTTTCGGACGAAATCCAGCCTATATTTACCTTGCATTCATTTTCTGCACCTGCATGCACAAATGATTCCACAATAGATTTATAGCTGTCTGGTAGTTCAACATATTTACCAACTAGAGCTACGTTTACCTCACTGGTTGGGTTCTTTAATCGCCCGAGGAAGTCCTTCCATTTATTAAGGTTAGGTTCGGTTTTATGGGGTAGTTTTAATTTGGTAAGTACTCTTTCATCGAGTTTTTCTTTTCGCATGAGTAGAGGAACATCATAAATCGTATCAGCATCAATTGATTCAATAACTGAGTTGATGTTAACATTACAAAACAAGGCTAACTTCTTTCTTATATCGTTAGGTAGATGATGTTCAGTACGACATACCAAAATGTCAGGTTGAATACCTGATTCCAGCAATTGTTTTACCGAATGTTGTGTAGGCTTAGTTTTTAATTCCCCAGCAGATTTTAGATAAGGAATAAGTGTCAAATGAATATTGATGAAATTATTAGGGCCTAAATCCCATCTGGCCTGCCTTACGGCTTCAATAAAGGGCAAGGATTCAATGTCACCTACACATCCTCCGATTTCGGTGATAACGATATCGTACTTACCGGTTTCTCCCAGCTTAAAAAAGCTTCTTTTAATTTCGTCGGTAATATGTGGAACCACTTGAACGGTTTTACCCAGATATTCTCCCTGTCGTTCTTTAGTAATTACATTATGGTAAATTTTACCAGTGGTGACATTATTACCTTGTGAAGTAGGTATATTTAGAAATCTTTCATAATGGCCTAAGTCAAGGTCCGTTTCGGCCCCATCATCCGTTACATAGCATTCCCCATGCTCGTAAGGATTTAAAGTTCCTGGATCAATATTGATATAAGGGTCAAATTTCTGAATGGTAACTGAAAAACCCCTTGCTTGTAAAAGTTTGGCAAGAGAGGCGGAAATGATACCTTTTCCTAAGGAAGAAGTGACTCCTCCTGTTACAAAAATGTGTTTAGCAGATGCCATAAGTATGGGTTTTGTTTTTGTACTTATGGGATACAAAGGTAAGAGAATAAAGTGGAATTATTGATATGATACGTTGGTTTATTGCATTCTTTTGGGTTAGCAAAAATTAATGATCCTATAAAGGAAGGTGTTTATTGATTTTATAATAGTCTGTTGGTGTTAGGTTTATGTTTATTTGAAACATTTTCTTTTTTCTTTAAGGTACCTAATGAAATTTTAAGAGAGGGGTTAATTAATTACTAATTGTGTTAATGGAGGGGAGAAATCACCTTTTTTGTTCCTAAACCGTCTGGATTCTAAAAATGCAATTGGCCCTATATTAGGAAAGGAAAGTTTAAGGGATTCTCACTTATATTTTATTATCTTTGCAGGCCAAAATCAAATTTAGTTCATGCAAGAATTGTCTTTTGATCAGGCGTTGGTGCTTTTAAAAAAAGAAGAAGTTCTATGGTTTTGCGATAAGTCCTCTTGCGGAATCGCTTTTGTAGTGGGTAGTGATAAAGCTTTAAAACAAGCCTTGGCCCTTACAGACATTTCATTCGAAAAATTTTCTTTGTTGATTGGTGAAATAGGTCAATTTTATGATTATGTGGAGAAAATTCCTGATATGGCTTGGGATATTGCCGAATATACCGATAGGGCTTTAGACCTGGTATTGCCAAGAGGTAAAAATCTTTCTCGAGAACTTTTAGGACCAAAGGAAGAAGTTAAACTTCGATGGGTGAAGGGTGGAGATTTACATAAACTTTTATTTAAGTTACGAAAAGCCCTGGTTTTTATTCCTACAAGAGAAAATCTTAATTTCCCTTTTAAGGGAAAGCTTGTCTTTAAAGGAAAAAATTATTTAAAGTCTGATAGAACCATGCAACTTGGACTGGACGGAGAGTTTCATATCGATCACTAAATGTGGTTTTTAAATTGGGATTGGGAAAGGTAAAAGCATAAATCTAACATAATAGAAACTTTTTAAAATTATAATTCCCTTAATTAAAATGTTATACATGATTATAGGCATTGTGGGGAAAAAATGGGCTTTTTGAAGTTTTAAATGGCTTAATGCTTAGTTTGTATTATTT
>NZ_SMMB01000020.1 GCF_009711365.1 Xanthovirga aplysinae
TCTGCGCAGCTAAAGTTGGATTTACTCAGCGACATACCAGCTATGTTACAATTGTCTGTGGAACCATTATCTAGCTGAGCGGCTGTAATGCTGGCATTTCCGCTAGCATCTAGTGGAATCGTAATATCTTGAGTTAAATACTGTGGGGGCGGTTACATCTACCACTGTTACCTTTGTTGAAACTGTGGCCCTATTTCCACTCCCATCTGTTATCGTCAAA
>NZ_SMMB01000090.1 GCF_009711365.1 Xanthovirga aplysinae
CCAGTCGTATGACCTTCCGTTAATTAATGGAATCATGTTTTATTGCTTATAATTGTACTGAAAAACCTATGTTTACTTTTATTTCTCTGGCTAATCCTACCGGGACCAAAGTCACGTCGATACTTAATGAAGAAGTGCTCAACACATCCTGATCCGGATTAATGTTCACGCTATAGGCCGAAAGTTCACCCTCTTTTGCCATTTGCTCCACGCGCAATTGTGCCTGAGACTGAAAACTTGCCACAGTATCTGCAGATAATTTACCAGATGCATCTACATACAATGGAGCGTTCAGGTTAGGTAACATCATTTCT
>NZ_SMMB01001030.1 GCF_009711365.1 Xanthovirga aplysinae
GGGGAAGAACTTCATGAGGTGACACCATTTTTAAGGCTTTTTTAAGCTCCTTTTCAAATAACCTTCGACTAAAACTAACTTTTTTAAGAATGGTTTTAAAATATTCCAGCATAAGAGTAATATATTATTTTGTTAGAAAAGGACCTGCTTTTTGAACAACAGGCAGGTAAGGCATGACTAAAAAATTATTCGTATAAATTAAAAAAAAGTTGCCTAAAAAAAAACAGTTTAATATAATTTTGGGGTAATTTTATTTATATATAGCGCGGTTTTTAAATTATGAATAGACAGTCCTTAAAATCATTATTTTTAACCCTACTGGTTTGCTTCTGTGGAATTTCTCCTTTATGGGCTCAACAGATTCGAATTGAATTGGGACCGGATGAAATTGCCCTAAATCAAGCTTTTCCTATTACCATTACCGTGGAAAATGGAAAACTAGAAAGTTATGAGGGTTTCCCTGATATTCCAGGATTTGTGAAGATAGGCACTAGTTCCTCCTCTTCTACAAACTTTATTAACGGGCAAATGTCTTCAAGTGTTAGCATTACCCAAAATTATCAAGCCAAAGGGGAGGGAACATTTGAACTATCACCTTTTAGTATGACCATAAATGGTAAACAACATCAATCTCCTGGGAAAAACATTAAGGTTGGCCCTGCAGTTCAAAGACGACAACAATTTGATCCTTTTAGCAGTGATCCTTTTCAGGACTTTTTTAATCGTGGTCAGGGACAACCTCAAGAGTTTGTGGATGTAAAAGATGATGCATTTTTTGCTGTAACTTCCAATAAAAAGAATGTTTATCTAGGTGAAGGATTTACGGTAAATGTGGCTTTTTACGTTTCTGAAAACAACCGCGCTGATCTTGAATTTTATAATGTGGGCGAACAACTAACGGGAATTCTAAAGAAAATAAGGCCAATTAACTGCTGGGAGGAAAATTATAACATAGATAAAATCGCTGGAGTTCCTGTCCAAATTAAAGGAAAAAACTACAAAAAGTACAGCATTTACGAAGGTACTTTTTATCCTTTAAATCTGGAAGATATTCATATCCCTTCGGTAGAATTAGAACTATTAAAATATAAATTGGCAAAACAACGTTCCTTCTTTGGCAGAAATCGCCAGGAAGGGTATAAAACCTACCATTCCAAACCTATCACTATAAAGGTCAAAGACCTTCCTCCTCACCCCTTAAAAGATATGGTAGCAGTAGGAGATTACAGACTAAGGGAATCAATTAATAATAAGGAATTAAAGACTGGGGAAAGCTTTAATTATAGCTTTAAGATAAGAGGAGAAGGCAATATTTCTTCTATAAATAATCCCTCTGTGATGAGGGGTAAGAATTTTGATTTTTATGACCCTGATGTATCCCAGCAAATAAATCGTTCAAACGGAAGGGTTAGGGGAACCAAAACTTATAACTATTTCGGTATCCCTAAAGAGCCAGGAGAATATAAACTTAAGGATTATTTTAAATGGATTTATTTCAACCCTAAAACTGCCACTTATGACACTTTAAGACCTAAAACCATTGTAAATGTAATGGGAGAAAGTAAAATTAATGAAGCAATAATGGCTAGTGATATGGGCTCATTTTATGAACTAGCAGATATTGAAAGTAATTCGTTTAGCAGTATAGTTTCCCAAGAGTATATAAGAATTTTTGCTAATATATTTATTTTAATTATGTTAGCGGCTTCAATAATTATTTTAATAAAGAAATAATAATCAATAGAAAGGTGCAAGAAGGGAAGCTTTTCCAATTATTTCAAAAGGATTCAAATCGTTCCTTCTTTCTGAGTTAATTAAAATCAATCACTGGTAAAGGTATTGACATTTTTAAAAGAGTATTTTTCTAATTTTCTAAAACCTTTCTGATTTTTTTCAAACTCTTAAGCACTTTTAAAATTATAAAGTAAGTTTTCACTCATTTTATTGTTTTTATATTTGGCGGATGGCAAGTAGTTACGGAAAAATATTTAAGATCAGTACTTTTGGTGAATCTCATGGTAAGGCAATTGGAGTGATATTAGAGGGTTGCCCCGCTGGGCTTGAAATTGATGAAACCTTCATCCAAAAAGAACTAGATAGAAGAAAGCCGGGACAGTCCAAAATCACCACCCAACGTAAAGAGGATGATACCTTTGAGATAATGTCCGGTGTTTTTGAGGGCAAGGCTACAGGAACCCCAATCTGTATCGTCATCCGAAATAAGGATCAGAAAAGTAAAGATTATTCACACATTGCCACCACGTTTCGACCCTCCCATGCAGACTTCACCTACCAATCAAAATATGGAATAAGAGACTACCGTGGTGGAGGACGAAGTTCAGCCAGAGAAACTGCAGCGAGAGTTGCTGCCGGGGCAATTGCCAAGTTGTTTTTAAAACAAAAGGGCATTAGTGTACAAGCTTATGTCTCTCAGGCAGGGCCCATTAAATTAAACAAAACTTATCAACAGCTTGATCTGAAACAGACAGAAAGCAACATTGTCCGTTGTCCTGATGAGGAAACCGCCGAAAAAATGGAGGCTTTTATTGATCAAACCCGAAAAAAACGAGATACAGTAGGTGGTGTAGTGAGTGCGGTCATTCAAGGAGTGCCTGTTGGACTGGGAGAACCCGTATTTGACCGCTTAAATGCAGAATTAGGAAAAGCCATGTTAAGCATCAATGCCGCTAAGGGATTTGAATATGGCAGTGGTTTTGAAGGAGTTAGCCTATATGGCTCCGAACATAATGATATTTTTTCAACTCAAGAAGGAAAAATTCACACAAAAACCAATTATTCAGGGGGAATACAGGGAGGAATCTCTAATGGAGAGGATATTTATTTTAGAGTTGCTTTTAAACCCGTGGCCACCATTATGAAAGATCAGCCCAGTATAGATCAGCAAGGAAATGAAGTGACTGTTTCCGGGAAAGGAAGACACGACCCATGTGTAGTTCCACGTGCTGTTCCAATAGTTGAGGCCATGGCGGCATTGGTTATTGCCGATTTTTATTTTCTTGATCAATCCACAAAACTTTAAACCATGTTAAATAACACTACAAAAAAGAAAAGAATACCGCTTCATGTCAAAATTCTCATTGGCCTCCTTTTGGGTTTAATTTATGGCCTTGTCGGTCCTTCAATTGGTATTCCTTTAAGTTTTACCATGGATTATATAAAACCGATAGGAACAATCTTTGTCAACGGATTGAAAATGATTGCCATGCCATTGGTTTTATCTTCTCTAATTGTTGGAGTGGCTAATTTAGGGGATGTTTCCAAGCTTTCCCGTATGGGGGGCAAAACGATTGCTTTATATCTCTGCACAACAGTTATAGCGATTTCCATTGGACTTATTGTAGTAAACCTTCTTAACCCGGGAAATGCCTTACCTGAAGATACTCGAACCGAGTTAATGGAACAGTTTGCGGAGAATGTACAGAAAACTTCTTCTACTGTTGCATCTATAAAAGAAGAAAGCCCTTTGAAACCCATTGTTGACATGGTACCAAGTAATATAGTTTTGGCGGCAGGAAATAATGGTGCTATGTTGCAGGTGGTGTTCTTCGCCATTATCATGGGAATAGCTCTTTTAAAGGTTTCAGAGAAGAAAGCACGTCCGGTAATTGGTTTTTTTGAAGGAATCAATGAAGTTACCATTCAAATAGTAGAATTTATAATGATCCTTGCTCCTTATGGAGTTTTTGCCTTAATAGCTTCTTTAAATGCTGACTTAGATTTATTAGTGGCACTCGGAAAATATTCCCTGACGGTTCTTATTGGACTGGCTGCCATGGTGTTTATAGTGTATCCCCTTTTATTTAAGCTTTTCACAAAAATCAAGTATGTTTCCTTCTTCAAAGGAATCCGCCCTGCTCAATTACTTGCATTCAGCACCAGTTCAAGTTCAGCAACCTTACCAGTAACTATGGACCGTTGTGAGAAACATTTGGGAGTTTCCGAAGAGGTCAGCAGTTTTGTTCTACCTTTAGGGGCCACCATAAACATGGATGGAACCAGCTTGTATCAGGGAATTGCAGCTGTATTCATTGCCCAGGCCTTAGGAATGGATCTTAATTTAGGACAGCAATTAACTATTGTTCTTACAGCAACCTTAGCCTCTATTGGAACGGCGGGAGTACCGGGAGCGGGAATAGTGATGTTATTAATTATTTTGCAATCGATTGGGGTGCCGGCGGCCGGAGTAGCACTTATCATGGGACCAGACCGAATTTTGGATATGTGCCGAACTATGGTAAATGTTACAGGTGATGCCACAGTTGCTACTATTGTTGCCTCCTCAGAAGGTGAGCTCAAAGAAGGGATTGAAGAAACCGAGCAATTAGTAAGCTAAATAAGAAATTCAGTCATAAAAAAAGGAGTGATTCTAATTGTGAATCACTCCTTTTTTACTCTTATCCCTTCCTGCTTGACTTTTATTTTTTAATAAAACGAAGACTAACTTTTTTATCTTTTACAAACAGGAGGGCGTGATATAATCCCGCACTCAACCCACTAACATCCAAATGGATTTCTTCCTCTTTGACTAAATGTTTTTTTACTGGACGTCCATTAATATCGTAAATGACCAAACTCCAATCATGAGCCTTAGGCCAAACTAACATTAGGTTATCTTCGGTGGGATTAGGATATAGGCTAATATTAATATTTTCCTTAATTTCGTCTTCCGTTCCGGTAACCACCAGAACCTCAAAGGTCTGTGAAACAACTTCAGTTGGCAGGTAGTTAATATTTCCATTTTGAGTGGCAGTTACTGTAATAGTACCTTCCCCTTGAATCAATATAACATTTTCCACTACTTTTCCAGGACTATCTTCTGATAAGGAATAGCTTACCTTTAAGTTGGAAGTAGCGGTGGCTCCCATTTCTATCCTTCCATTTCTTATTTCTTCTTCAGTAATGGTAGGAAAAGAAAGGGTTTGTTCTGCCTTTTCAATAGTTAGTGTTCCTTCCTCCAAATTGAATTTGTAATTATCATCCGACCCTCCGGACAAAAATACCGGATAAACTCCTGCATAAGAAGTATCAACGGCATCTGTGTGGGCTGATGGCAAGCTGTTTAACACAGAGAGGTCCTCATTATTTACCAAACCAGTATATTGAATTTCTAAATCCGGATTAGGTTCCCCATAGGTTTTTATTTCGGTAACTGTAGCATTTAAAATCGCCTTCTCCACCACCATTTTACCATCAATCAATTCGAAGGCATAATTATTATCTTCCCCTCCGGAAAGGATAATAGGATAAGTCGCAACATTAGAGGTAGCGGAAGCTGGAGTGCTAACAGTGGGATGGGAATCTAGGACAGTAGAATTTTCAAGATTCTTGAAGCCATCATATTGTATGGTAAAATTGGGGTTTTCACTCCCATAAGGTCTGATTTCATCATAAGCTTTTGCGGTTAATATGGCTTTAAGTACGGTTAATACTCCATCGATATATTCAAAATCATAATTATTATCCTCTCCTCCGGATAAGGTGATGGGATACTCTCCTGCATCTGACTCCTTTGTTGCCTCCGTGCTGATTGTTGGCTCTGTATCTAACACAGTAGAATCCTGTTCATTTTTAAAGCCCTCGTAATAATACCTTAGCTCAGGATTTTCTTCTCCGTAGTATCTACTTGTATCTTGTGCTATGACCTTCAATATTGCTTTCTCTATCGTCAAAGTGCCCTCTACATAAGTAAATGAATAATTGTTGTCTTCTCCTCCCTCCAAAGTAATGGGGTAAGTACCTACATCTGATTCGACGGTAGCCTCCGTACTTATCGTGGGTTCGGTATCCAATACTGTAGAATCTTCCTCATTTTTAAACCCTTCATAATAGTAAGTAAGTTCTGGGTTTTCATCTCCATAGGGTCTTGTTTTATCTTCAGCTGTAACAGTTAATTCAGCCTTTTCTATAGTTAATGTCCCGTTTTCAAGGATAATATTATAATTGTCATCACTTCCACCAGATAATGTAATTTCATATTCTCCTACATCAGATTCTTTTGTGGCCTCGGTTTCTATAGTTGGTTTTTCATCTAGGTCCTCCTCCGTATCCTCATAGGCAAATCCGGTGTAGGTGATGGTCAATTCAGGGTTTTCGTCACCATAGGGCCTTGTGATATCATCTGCCTTGGCAGTGAGGTCTGCTTTTTTAATGATTAATTCTTGCTCATCTGTCAGTCCTTCCTCATTTTCGGCTGTAATCATTACGGTATCTGCTTTATGAATAGTGACCGTAATTCCGTCAATTGAGGCAATAGTAGTGTCCGAACTAGTGAACTCTACAGCGCTAGTTGAGGAATAATCCAAATCAAAAGGTGGATCCCCATAGGTCTTTTCCTCTATGGGGTTGAGGACCAAGCTAGGGCTTTGAGCTTGAGAAAAATTTAATCCAAAAATCAATAATGGGAACAGAATAAGGGATATTCTCTTAAACATAAGGCATCGAAGGGTTTAATTCGAATTAAGAATGGAATAAATAGAATGGGGTTTATAAGACAATAAATTTGAGAAAGTTCTGAGCAGGAAATGTGGAAACACTCAGTTCATATTTAAAACAGCCTTCCCTTAAGTAAATTACATTTTTGAATTCTCTAGAGAAGTGCAGGTTTTTAAAAGAAATTTGAAGAAGATCGAAAATTTTTAGGCTTTTTCTAAGAAAGGAAAATCAATTTAAGGGGATCATCTTTTCAAATACTTATTTAAATATCAGAGAATTAGAAATAAAACACAAT